>RGVT01000176.1 GCA_010027105.1 Planctomycetia bacterium | reverse complement strand
GGCCTGCGACGCCTCGAAGATCTGCGACCCCGAATCAAACATGTAGGGATACGGCGGTTGATTGTCCACGCCCACGTAGATCACGAGGCGGTTGCCCTGCAGAGAGAGCGGGATCGTCACCGGCTGCTGGGCCGAGGCCGCGGAAGCGCACACGAACACCGCCACGACGAGGCCGGCGCGGCCGAGCAGCATTCCCCGGCGCCGCCGCAGCGTCAGGAGGGCGGCGCCCAGCCCCGCGGCGGCGAGCACGAGCGTGCCTGGCTCGGGCACGGGCGCCATCGTGAGCGTGCTGCCCGACAGGTCGTAGATGATGTCGTACTGCGTGAACGGGGAGATGCCGGTGTTGAGGTAGTAGGGCCCGTTCTTGTCCTGCACGGCGACTCGGTCGGAGCCCGAGGCCGTGAGGCTCATGAACGTGGGCCAGTCGCCCGGCGTGAGGAGGCTGCTGCCGCTCACGATCACCGTCGCGCCGTCCTTCACGCGCTCTCCAAGGTGGTCCTTCGTGAGGTCATTCGGAAATTGGATGTTCGTACCGGAGTGGATCGCGGTCGAGGCGCCCGTGTCGAAGATGAAGCCGGTCGGCTGGTTGAACGCGCTGGTGCCGTCGGTCACCGACAGCGAGCCGGTGACGACGAGGTTTTCGTAGTAGGGCACGCCCGCCGGCGACGTGCCGTCGGCCACCGTGCCGCTGACCCTGTTGAGCGCGAAGGAGGTGACGATCCGCGCCGTGTCGGCGGCGGTGAGGCCGAACTGCACCCAGGGATTCTCGTCGGAGGCGTGCACGCGGAAGCCGGCGGTCACGCCCTGGCCGTAGAGCAGCTGGCCGGCGAGGCTGTCGATGCCCGCCTGCCCGTGCTTGGGAGCCATGCCGAAGTCGCCGTAGAACACCTGGTCGATCGGCGGCGGGCTCGTTCCGCTGGGCAGCGGCCAGAGAGTCTCGGTCGGACTTTTCTTGGTGTCGACGACGCTCGTGGTCTGGCCGACGATCGCGCTTGTTGCACTGAAGACCGGCACGCTCGACGTGGCGCTCGCGAACAGCTGCACCGTCGTGGTGACGGCCGTGCCGGTGTAGACGTGGCCGCTGTCGTAGGTTTGGGAGAACGTGCCGCTCGTGGCCGTCCAGTCGTTCCCCACCAGGGGCTCGTCGCCCACGCGGGGCCCGTCGTGCCGCTCGTGAACGTGGCGTAGAAGCCGTCGCCGCCGGTGTCGAACTCGAACAGCTGCGGCGTGGAGCCGCCGCCGAGCGTCACGTAGATGCCGAGCTTGCGCGGGCCGCTCGTGTCGCCGTTGATGTGCCGCCAGTGGAGAGGCACCTGGATCGGGCTCGTGATCGTGGAGAAGCCCTGGGCACGAGCCAGCGTGCCCGCACCAGTGGCCCCGAGCAGACCGAGGCACGCGAGCGAAAGAAAGACGGTGCGCTGGCGCGACATCATGACACCGTGCAGCACGAGGACCGGACGGCGGACCGGCGTCTGGCACGCTTCCGTCGCAGCAACGACCAGCCACCGCAGGCCATACCGGTGATGGCCATCGCGAGCGTGCCCGGCTCGGGGACGGCCACGGGCACGAGCCGCGTGCCGTCGAAGCCGCCGTAGCCGAGGAAGGTGTTCCCGGAGTCGCTGAAGAACCTGACGCTCGCGAGGTCGCCGAATGCCGTTCCGGTCGTGATGTTCAGAGAATCGATCGCGTTGGAATAATTCCAGATCGACAGCGTGCTTGAGGGCTCGATCGCGAGCGAAATGAAATTCAGCGTAACGCCGTTGCCGAGGAAGTCGATCGTTGATGCGACCGTGCCCGTCACGGAGAGCAAGGCGAGCGATTGGCTGAGGCTCGTGCCCGTCTGGAGGACGCCCCCCGAGAGCATGACGACCGCCCCAGTGTCGACTCCTTCCGTCTGGCCGAGCGAAAGCACCCCTCCCGGCATCAGATTCAGGAGCGGCGTGCCTGCGAGCGCAGCCGCCGTTCCCGTGGTCGCCAGCGTGCCGGAGCTGACGGTCACGGGGCCCGTGAACGTGTTCGGGCCGTAGAGCGGCTGGAGCTGCGTGGTGCCGATCCCCGCCTGCACGATACCGAGCGAACCCGTGAGCGACGTGTAGAAAGGATACAACGGATTCGTGCCGGCCTCGGCCGCGTATTCCTGCGTGAACACCACGCTCGACGTGCCAGACCCGCCGGTGAACGTGCGGGCCGCGATGAAGGCGCCGTTGCTGCCCGGGCCGGTGCCCGTCACGACCGTGCCGACGGACCCGGCGTTTTGGGCGATGATCACCGGCTGATCGGTCGACGCCGTGGGCGTGTTGAAGTTCCAGCCGCCCAGGGCGAGGAAGGAACCGCCGCCCAGAAGGAGCGTGGCGTCATCGCCCGAGTTTTGCCCGACGATCACCTGCCCCGCACCCTGTTCGAGCGCGTTCGCACCGAGGGCGAGCGTGCCCGCGTTGATCGTCGTCACGCCGCTGTAGAAGCTCGTGCCCGAGAGCGTGAGCAGCCCGCCGCCGGTCTTGATGACGCCGCCCTGGGCATTCGGGTCGTTCGCGTTGCTCGACACGTTCGGATCGGCGAGGTTGCCGGCGCCGCCGAGGCCGTGCAGGGCGACGTGTTGGCCGCCGCCGCCGCCTTCGGTGCCGGACGTCAGGCTGGCTCCTCCCACCGCGCGATTGTCATGCAGGTTCACGCCCGAGAGTGTGACGGCCGGCGGACTGATGCCCGCCGCCACGGGGGGAGTCGCGTTCATCGTGCTCGCCCCGCCGTAGTACGTGCCGCTGCCCACGAAGATCGCGCCGCCGAGGCCCGCGCCCCGCCACCGCCGCCGACGCCCGCTCCGCCCGTGGCGTTGCCGTTTCGGATCGTCAGGTCGGAAAGCGCGACGGTGCCGCCGAAGATGAAGAAGGCCCGGTCGGCGTTCTGCATGTCGATCGCGTGGCCGTTGCCCATGATGGCGACGTTCGCATCCACGATCCACTGGCTCGTGCCCGAGATGCTGTTGGCGAGGGAGATCGTGTTGACGATGCCGGGGCTCGCGACGCTGTTGGAATACGACTGCACGAGGGCGGCCGTGAGGTCGGCGGCGGTGGAGACGCTCCAGCTCGTGGTTTGCGCGCAGGCGGGGGCGGCGGCGAAGACCGCTGCGGCGATGAGGCCGGCGCAGGCCGCAAGCCGGAGACGTCGGGCGACGCACAACGCGTGTACGGAGGGGCTGACGCTCATGGGCGTTCGTCAGGGTGGTTCGGCGGCCGTCCGCAGTCAACCACGTCATCTACCCTCCCGTTCCCAGAACCGCAAGCAAAAAGCTCATGCCGGGGACGAACCGGGCACGAGCGGGGACGAATCGGGCGCGCCGGCGGGCTCAGGCCGCCTCCGGCAGCAGGTAGCCGTCGGTGATCACGCGGATCCCGTGGCGGCGGGCCACGGCGAGCGTGCGCGGCGAGATCATCTCGCAGGCCACGATCCCGATCGCCGTGAAGCCCGCCTGGGCGAGGGCCGCCGTTCGGCGCACGGCGCGGTCGAGATCGTCGGAGTCGGCCGTGCAGGAGGCCTCGACGAGCAGATGCACGACCTGGTCGCCGCGCTTCGCCGTGGCGATCGCGTCGGCCCGCATCAGGTCGGCGAGGACGTCTTCGGGCAGCCGGTCCTCCAGTCCCTCGACGAACTCGGCCCGCTCGAGCACGCGGCAGCGGCGAAACTCGCGGCCCAGGAACGCCGGCAGGTTCTTCGACACCTTGTCTTCGAGCATGTGGCCGTCGAGCCGGTCGAGCCGGATCAGCATCTTTTTTTGCGTCGTCACCAGGTCGGCGACGGTGCCCTCGGTGCGCTTCTGGGCCTCGGTAAGGTCCTTCTGCGCCTCGGCGAGGTCCTTCTGGGCCTCGGCGAGGTCCTTCTGGGCCTCGGCGAGGTCCGAAACCTTGCCCGCCAACTCGCCCACGACGCCCGTGAGCGCGTGAAAGTCGGCCTGATTCACGAGGTCGTCGTGGGCTTCGATCACGACGTGCGCGAGCAGGTCGGCCTGCTTCTCCGGGAAGCCTTCGAGGAGCCGGTTGCGGATCTGGGGAATCGAGGCCATGGAGCGTCCTCCCGTGGTTGATGGAGTATAAGGTGCGTCTCAAGACTGTACGTGCGAACAGTATTTTGTCAAGAGGCGGGCGGTCGTGCGGTATGCTCTGGAGCATGCGATGCAATTTCCGCATCCTCGTCGTGTTGTGCGTCATGCTGCCCGCGAGCGTCGGGCGGGCGCAGGCCGTCGCCGCGCCGGAGCACCGCGCTCATGCGGCGGTGCAGGAGAAGCCGGGGCAGGGGGATCGGGGCGAGAGCGGCGACGTCGACGAAGCGGGCGATTCGAAGCCGTTCGACGGACCGTACAAAAGCCCCTACACATTCGCCCTCAAGGTGCCGGTGCACGAACTGCTCGCCGACGCGAAGGGCCCGCGCGGGGCCGTGGCGGCGCAGAGCTCGCTGCCGCCGCACGAATGGTATGGCCCCGGGGTGAAGCACGAGTTCGGCTCGTGGGGGGCGCCGGCCAGGGAATTCGACTGCCCGGCAAGCGTGTGGGAGAAGCCGGCGGAGTGGCGGCGGGAGCGGGTGGTGGCGGCCGCCGCGCGGTTCATCGGCTACCAGTATCAGCACCACCACATTCCCGACTGGGATCCACCGGCCGACTGGCCGTGGCAGAAGTGCTGCGCGGGCCGGCAGGGGAAGGGGGTCGACTGCAGCAACTTCAGCGGCTGGAACTACAACTGGTCCTTCGGCATCCACCTCAACACCGACGTCCACAAGCAGGCGGCGCAGGCCACGGCGAAATCGGCCCACGGCGAGCTGCACGCCCGCGTGATCCCGCGGCCCGAGGGGAAGCCGGCGGGGTGGTATGACGAGCTCGTCGGCACATTGAAAGCCGGCGACCTCCTCTACATCCGCAACAACAAGCAGGACCACGTCACGCACGTGATCATGTGGGTGGGGGAGTGCGCCACGAGCCCCGACGGCGTGCCGCTGGTGATCGACTCGACGGGCGGCAGGATCAAGGATTCAAACGGCCACGCGATCCCCTGCGGCATCCACCTGCGACCGTTCAAGAAGGGCAGCTGGTATCACGCCAGCTTCGACCACGCCCACCGCTGGATCAAGTGACGAAAAACAGCGAAGTAGCGACGGAGCCCCAGCTCTGTCGGCCCATCGCCCCGACAGGCCTGGAGGCCTGTCGCCACGAGGCCAGCGACGCCACTGCGCCCTGCCTGGGAGCCCCGGGCGCAAGCCCGGGGACCTGCCCGCCGGTTTGGCGCGATCACCGCCCTTCGAGCTCCAGGATTTCCAAGGCAGGCCCGTTGTGCTCTCACGCCCCATGACCAGGTCGATTTCGGCAAAGATGCCTTCCATCTGTCTCTTGAGCACTTTCCCCGTTCGCTCGATCAACTGCCATTTATCGACGGTTACCAATCCGCCGATAGCCGGGTGCTGATCTTATTGGCTCAGCAAGGTCGGCCCACGAGCGTAGAGGTGCCGCGGCAAGCCAGCTGTCGCTCGTCGATCACGCCGCGGGAATCATCACGCCGCGGGTAAACACCATCTCGGCGCCGGCGCTCACGATCTCTTCCCGGGCTTTGCGATCGGCCGGATAGCCGAAGAAGAGCGCGCGGATGTCGTCGGCGGGGCGGGCGGCCCGCAGCCGGTCGATCATTTTCATGAACCGGGCCACTTCCGTCGTGCTCACAGCGCTCTTCACCTCGCAGACGATCATCACCGGGCGGCCATCGATCGTGCCGCGCACCACGAGATCGACCTCATTGAATCCCCGATGGGTCTCGAGCGCTTCAGGCTCGGCGGATGTGACGGCAAGCCGCCAGTGCTTTTCGAGGATCTCGGGCACAAGATCGCGGGCGAAGTCTTCGAGGCTGCCGCCGAGGGAATTGGAGAGCCGGCAGATCGCAGCCCGGCCGATGCCGGTCTTGGCGTGGATGTC
>RGVT01000175.1 GCA_010027105.1 Planctomycetia bacterium | reverse complement strand
CGCGGCCGGGCCCGCGCCTTCGCCTGCACCTGCGCGTTCGAGGCCATTCCAGCCGACGTCGACTTCCGGCCGCCGCGGACCGCCCGCATCCCCCGGATCGACGGCGTGCAGACGGCCGTGGTGGTGGGACCGGTGGGCCAGGATCCCCGGGTGCCCTACACCGATCACTACGCGAGTGTCCGCGTGCAGTTTCACTGGGACCGCCAGGGCCAGGACAACGAGAAGAGCTCCTGCTGGCTCCGGCACGCGCAGGTGTTCGCGGGCAGCGGCTGGGGCGCGACGTTCCTGCCGCTCGTGGGCTGCGAGGTCGTCGTGGCCTTCGTCGGCGGCGATCCCAACAGGCCGCTGGTCCTGAACAGCCTTTACAATGCCGACCACAAGCCGCCGCGTGAACTGCCGAAGCACGCCGTCAAGACCGTGATCCAGGACGTGGCGGGCAACTTCGCCGTCCTCGATTCGCAGGCGGGCAAGGAATCGATCACGGTGCGGACGGTGAACCAGAACAACTGGCAGATGCTGGGAGATTGCAGCGAACCCGACTGAGCGCCGTGGCGGTGCGGATTGTTTCCTCACCGTGAGCGACACCTCCGAGGAGACTGATCATGGGCTATTTCGATGGTCTCGGCGACTACAACAACACGACGGGCGTTCAGCCGGCCTCGTCGAACACCACCAACGGCAACTCCGCGAAGTGGCAGAACGGCAACAGCTATTCCGAGCAGAACGGCAACACGGTGACGTCGGCGAAGGGCAACTCGGATTCGTTCCGCAGAGGCTACAGCAACAGCCTGGTGGAAGGTGTCTCGTTTTCGACCACGCTCGGCGCTTCCTACTCGACGATCGTGGGTTTCAACCTACCGACCACCGGGGGCGGCAAGATCGAGCACATCGTTCCCTTCTCGCTGAAGCAGACACTCGGAGTGTGGGACGCCGACATCAAGGGTGTCTTGGTCCAAAACAAAGTGAACAACGGAACCGTATTCGATTGGAACAAGAGCACAACGTATGAAAGCAAGACAGGGACGCATTACAAACTCAAGCCCAGCGGCGACCAGGATTTCGCGAGCAAAATGCAGAAGTACGTGGGAACCGAGAACAACGTCATTCAGGTTCTCAACCAGACGATCGCTCAAAACGTGATGCGGTTGGGGGAACGAATCGAGCAGGTCGGTTCCGACACGAAGACGGTCGCCGGCACGCATTCGATCACGGCGACCACCCACACGCTGACGTCGACGATGGGCTCGAGCGTCCGCATGGGCACGTTCATCTCCATGAGCGGCTCCATGCTGAGTTTCGCTGGTGAGGTCATTCAATTGGGCTGAGGAGCGCGCGCGAGGATGAAGGTCGTTCCCAAGAATCCGCCCGGGCACGCCTTGGGGTGGTGTCTGTTCCGCGATGCTTCGGCGCCAGGCGGGAGGACGGGAACGTGCGTGGGGTTCTTCGTGAAGGCGGGCTTCGCGTTGACACCGTCGGGAGCCACCAACCTCGTCGCCTCCGACGATGTGTTCCCTACGGGCGACCTCCCCCACGGCGAGGCCGCCTTGGGAACTCGTTATCCCTCGGACTTCGTCCCTCGGAAACCTTTGGGCGAGGTCATCGTCGTCGGCACTGCCCACCCCCCGAAAGGGACTGCCCTCACCCGCTATCCCGTGCGCGTCGCCGTGGGCGACTGGTGGAAGACGATCACCGTGCACGGGGAACGCCGCTGGACCACGGGCGGCCTTTTCGATGTGCCCGGACCGGCTGCGATCGCGGGCGCGACACCTCTGACGTTTGCACGGGCGTTCGGTGGCGCGAGCGTCGCGGCCAATCCGCTGGGATTCGGCGTCGACGGCGATGAAGTGCCGAATCTCGAGCATCCCACGCGGCCGATCAGCGGTCGGCACGCGGGCGGTGATCCGGCCGGACTCGGTCCGATCCCGTCCGACTGGCCGCAGCGGCGCCAGTACCTCGGGATGCCTGGGAAGACCGGGGTGAGTTCGTGGTGGCCATGGTCACCTCCACAGTTCGATGCGCGGTTTTGGATGGCGACGTTGCCGGACCAGTGGATCGATGGATATTTCCGCGGTGATGAACCACTGGAACTTCTGCACCTCCATCCCGAACATGCCGAGTGGCGGGCTTCTTTACCCGGCCAGCGGGCACGAGTATTCGTCCTGCGACTGCACGACGACACTCCTCTGTCCGCCGCCCGCCACGACCGACTCGACCACGCCGAGACGAAGTTCGAGGAAGTACCGCTCGTGCTCGACACCGTGTTCATCGATGCCGATGCCGGAACGATGACCCTCGTATGGCGCGGAAGTACGCCGGTGCGGAGCGCAAAATTGCTCGACATCCTCGGCGTGTCGTTCGGCCTCGAGCCGCTCGGCGAGGATCGCGATGCACAGGCCTATCTGAACCCGCTGCTCGCCGCAGAGTCCACACCGGCGTTGGTGGCTCCCGACCGGGCGGCCATCCTGGCCGACATCGAGGCCGCGATCGCCGAACGGAAGGCGGCCCAGGCCGCAGTGGAGGCCGACATGGCCGCGCAGCTCGCCGCCGTGAAGGCGGATGTCGCGACGAAGCTCGCCGAGGCCCGCGCCGGCCACGATGCTGCGGTGGGCCGGTTGGCAGCCGCCTTCAGCCCCGCCGAACAGGCTGCCGTGCGTGATGCCTGCGTGTTTCTCCCGACCGACCCCTTCACCGCCGATCCGCCCCCCGGCGGCCCCTCGATGCATGAGGTCGCGGCAGACCTGCGGCGGCAAGCCGACGCCTTGTTGCCCGTGCCGGGCGATCAGCCGACTGCCATGCAGGCGCCGTCGCTCGACGCCGTCCGTTCGCGGGCCGGGGTGCTCAGGGAATCAGCGCAAGGGCTGGAAGAGGCCGCGGCGCTGCAGGCCGGGTTCATGGGTGAATTCGAGGCTTCTAAGCAGGCGCTTCTCGCGACGTTCCCCCCGGAGTTGCTCGCCGACCGGGCGATCCGCCCCGGCGATCCGCTCGACCTCGCGGCGATTCGGCGCGACGGGCTCGCGGGCTTCGACCTGCGGGGCGTCGATTTCACCGGGCTCGATCTCGCCGGCGTCTCGTTCCGGGGCGTTCAGGCGGCAGGCGCGCGGTTCGCCCGGGCCAGGCTGGAGGGGGCCGATTTCACCCGGGCCAACCTCACGGAGGCCGACCTGACGGACGCCGATCTGACCGCCGCGGTGCTCGAGCACGCCGATCTCACCGCCGCCGTCGTACAAGGGGCCGTCTGGAGGCAGGCGAGGATTTCCGGAGTCTTTCTGGCCGGCCTCGATCTGCAAGGAGCAGATTTTTCCGCTGCGTCCGGAAAGTACGCAGATTTTTCCTCCGCCCAACTCGTAGGCAGTTGCTTTCGGGGAGCCGTGCTGGACAGACCGAGCTTTCGGGCGTCGCGCGCTGACCAGGCTGATTTCTCCGCCGCCGATCTGCGGCTCGCCGACTTCGGCTCCGCGTCATGCCGCAAAGCGGACTTCACCGACGCGAAACTGCCGAACATCCGGGCTCGTGAGGCGGCCGACTTCACCGGCGCGCGGCTGGAGCGGGTGTGCGCAGACGACGCCTGTTGGAACACGTCGATCCTCGACGGTGCCGACTTCCAAGACGCCGACCTGCGGCGGGCCGACTTCTCGGAATGTTCGCTCGACGGCACGAATCTCGACCGCTGCGACCTGGCCAACGCGAACTTCTCCGACAGCACCATCCATGCGGCACTGATCACCGCCGCCAATCTGCTGCGTGCCTCCTTCGATCGGGCCACGATCGTGGACGTGCGGTTCGACGGCTCGAGCCTGTTCGAGGCGGGTTTCTGGGAAGCCTCGCTCGGGGGCGCGACGTTCGTAGGGAGCGACGTCTCGAGGGCCTTGCTCCCGCCTCGGGCGTGAACCGCCATGGACGTCCTCACCCGCGAGCAGGTGCTCGCACGAATCGCCGATCGGTCGCATTTCGAGCGGGTCTCGCTCACTGAGATCGATTTGGCGGGGCAGAACGTATCCGGGGTGGAGTTCACCGGATCGGTCCTCGTCAACGTCTCCCTGGCCGACGCGAACCTCGCCGCGGGGACATTCACGGAGTCCACGGTCTCCCTGGGCTCGCTCGCGCGGGCTCACCTCGCGAATACCACGTTCAACCGCACGAGCGTCGCCAAGGTGTCGCTCGCCGGGGCCGTGTGCGACGGCGCGGAGCTCACCGAGAGCGTGCTCGTCGACTGCGACCTGTCGCAGTCAAGCTGGGTTGGCTGTTCCGCCGAGGCGCCCTTCGTGGGGCAGTGCCGTGGCAGCGACCTCTCATTCGCCGGCGCAACCATCAAACGGGGATTGATCGCCGAGCCCGGCTTCGAACGTGCCATATTCACGGACGGCGACTGGTCCGGCACGCTCATCGCCGCCGGCGCGGTCACCGCGTCCATGTTCACCAACGCGAATCTGTCCGAATGCCACTTCTTCGACGTGAACCTCTCGGGTTCCGATTTTTCGGCCGCGCACCTCGCGGGGGCAGCGATGGCGAACTGCGACCTCCGCGGCGCGAAGCTCCCGGCGGTGTGCGACGGCCTCAAACTGCCCGGCTGCGACATGCGCGGGCTCGTCCTCGCCTCCACGTCGTTCAAGGGCGCCTTTCTCCAGGAGGCGAACCTCGAAGGGGCCGACCTGTCCGGCTGCGACCTCTCACGCGCCGTGCTCGACCGCTGCCGGCTCGCCGGGGCGAGTCTCCGCGGTGCGAACCTCGCGGGGGCGTCGTTTCTCGACGCCGATCTCACAGGCGCGGACATGGCCGCTGTCAGGGCCACCGGCGCGTCATTCCGCAAGGCCACGCTCACCGACGCCGGGCTGTCTGATGCGGATCTCACGCGGGCCGACCTCTCGCTCGCCGTCTTCGGCGGCATGCAGCTGGCGACCGCAACGCTCACAGGCGTCCGGTTCGAACAGGCCGACTTTCGATCCTTCCCCGGCCGGGGGCACTCGCTCGAGAACACCGCGTTCAATGGCTGCGACCTCTCCGGCGCCGACTTTGGCGACGCGGTGCTCGACGGCGTGTCGCTGGAGGGCTGCCGGCTCGCGGGGGCCGACTTCCGCGGCAGCCGCCAGAACCGGACCGTGTTTCGCGGTGCCGACCTCACCGGCGCCGACTTCACGGGCGCCGAGATCGCCTGGGCGGAGTTCGACGGCGCCACGCTCGCCGACGCGATCCTCACACGCACGCGGTTTCACCGCGTGTCGTTCGACGATCTGCCGCTGCGGCACACGCGGATCGACCGCACGGCGTTCCTCATGTGCGAGCTCCGGCGGGTCGATCTCTCTGGGCTCGACCTCACCGGCGTGGACTTCACCGACTCGATGCTCGATGCGGCGAACCTCGCGGGGGCGGTGCTGGCGGAGGTGCGCCTGACGCGATGCGGTCTCACGGGGGTGAACCTCGCAGGAGCGCGCGCCGGCGGCATCGCCGCACAGGCGGCACGCTTCGCCACCGCCAACCTCGCCGCAGCGGATCTCGCCGGCGCCGACTGCACGATGGCCGTGTTCACGGCGGCCGACTGCACCGAAGCGGCCTTTTCCGACGCCCGCCTCGACCGCTCGAACTGGGTGCGGGCGGTGTGCGTCCGGGCCACCTTCAGCCGCTCGAGCCTCACGTGGTCCGACTTTTCCCACGCCGACCTCACGGGTGCGGTATTCGCAGAAGCCGTGCTCGACGGGGCCAACCTGCACGCCGTCCAGGACGGCGGAGCGGACTGGACGGCGGCCCGGCTGAGGAACGTCCGCCGGACCGATGCGGGGCTTGTGCAGGCCGAGTCGTGGACTCGGCCTGCCCGCTGACCCGAGCGGACGCAGCGCATCCATACGATTCGCTCACACATCCGCGCGTGCGCCCCGAGGCGAGCTGACCGCCGGATGGTTGCACCGCCATCCGTCGATCGGTATACCCAAGGCATCGGCACCCGGAAGAGCAGCAGCGGAACGATCGGCGATGGCAGCTCCCGTCTCCACGGCCGCATCGATCGTGCAGGGCGTGTCCGTGAACACGCCGCTGGGCGACGGGGCGTTGGCGCTCGCCCGGTTC
>RGVT01000174.1 GCA_010027105.1 Planctomycetia bacterium | reverse complement strand
GCCGCCCTCGGCCTCGACCTTCCCCCCGCCCCGCGGCCGATCGGGGCCTACGTGCCGAGCCTCGTCGTGAACAGGTTCCTGTACTGCTCCGGTCACCTCCCGCTGCTGCCCGACGGCGGGATGGTGAAGGGCCGCGTGGGGGCTGATCTCGACGTCGCGGCCGGCAGTCGGGCGGCCCGCCAGGCGGGGCTCGCGCTGCTGGCCACGGTGCAGGCCGCCGTGGGGTCGCTCGACCGGGTGCGTCGCGTGGTGAAGGTGCTGGGAATGGTGCAGTGCACGCCCGAGTTCGACCAGCATCCCCAGGTGCTCAACGGCTGCAGCGAGCTGTTCGCCGACGTCTGGGGCCCGGAGGCCGGGGTCGGCGTTCGCAGTGCGGTGGGTGTCGCCTCGCTGCCCGCCGGTGTGGCTGTCGAGATCGAGGCGGTCTTCGAACTGGCCGCCGCACCCGATTCTTGACACCCGTGCGTTCGGCGACGTCTATTGAAGCGGCGCCGGGGACGGCACCAGGTCGCCCCGACGGGCAACGACGATTTCCTTCCGGGAGTGCATTGATGTTCGGACGCAGTCGATTCGCCGCGCTGCTCGGCGTGGCCGTGACGATCGCCACCGGGGCGTCGCCCCGCCCCGCCTTCGCGATCAAGGAGTTCTTCGAGGAGTTCAAGGCGGTCTACGTGAAGCCCGACAGCGCCGAGGCCGATGACAAGGCCCTGGCCGCCGAGGTCGAGACGGCCAAGTGCAACGTCTGCCACGCCGGGAGCAACAAGAAGGAGCGCAACACCTACGGCAACGCCCTGGCGGAACTGCTCGACAAGAAGGAAGACAAGAAGAACGTCGACAAGATCCGCAAGGCGCTCGACCAGGTGGCCGGGATGCCGAGCGCCGACGGCGGGCCCACGTTCGGCGACCTGATCAAGCAGGGCAAGCTTCCCGGCGGCGCGGCGAAGTAGGCACCGAGATCCGCGACGCAGGAGCGAGAACGTGAAGCGCGAGGAGCCGATGCACCGGGTGGACCGGGGATTCGTTCGTAGGACGGGGGCCGGGAGGGCGGGCTGGCCGGCAGTGGCCGCGTGGACCGTGGCCATGCTCGCCCTGACGGCGAACGCCGAGGCGCGGCCGCGCGGGCCGGTGATGCGGGCGGAGCGGAGGCTGGCCCGGGCCGAAGCCGGGCTCGATCGCGAGGAGGCCAGGACAAGGGCCGCCCAGCGGGCGGGCGAAGTCCGCCGCGAGGCCGAGGCCGCGCGGCCAGCGCCGGCGACGCCGCGGCCGGCGACGGCGGCGCGGCCCGCGCTCCCTCCCTCCCGGCCGCGTGCGGCCGAGCCGACGCCCGCGCAGGTCGCCCCAGCCGCCTTCGAGGATCCGGTGCCGCCGGGGCCGGCGCGTGCCGCCCCCTCCGTGACCCGCCCCGGCGAACCGGCCGAAGACGGCACCTACAGCGTGCTCGTGCGGCCCGAGGCCGCCGCTCAGCCCGCGCCGCTCGCGTTTCCCGACGCGTCCACGCCCTGAGCGGCCTCGAGCACGAGGCGGTCGAGGCCGGGCAGCGCGGCCAACCGCGGGGCGACGTCGGCCGGCGCGAAGATCCGCACCCGCTTGACGAGGTTGTCGAACTGGTCGTGGGCGAGGCTCCGCACCACGGGCGAGAGTTCGCCGAGCGGCCGCCACACCGGCCCGCTTCCACCCGCCGGGGGCCGCTCGCGGACCTCGAGCCGGAATTCCACCTCCCGCTCGGCCGGCGGCGCGTCGATCACCACCGCGTGGGGCGCGACGTCGAGGCCCGACTCCCGCGCGACCATGCCCGCCAGCCGTATGCCGATCTCGACGGTGGCCGCGTAGGGAAGGCCCGCGAGGGCCGCATGGATCCGGGGCTGATGGAGGGCGTCGAACGTGGCCACGCGCTTGACGAGCCGGCGCACCGGGCCGAAAAGTCCGGCGGCGAATTCGGCCGCCGGCGTGCCGCGGGCGGCCGCCAGAAGCCAGTCGGCGAAGGCATGGTCGTCGAACCGCCGGAGCCGCCCGGGGTCGATCGCGCCGCGGACGATCCACACCGCCCGCTGCAGCATCGCCGTGGCCCCACGCACGGCGTGGTGCCAATACACCTCGCTGAACATCACGTAGCGGGCGAACACCATCAACTCGGCCGCGGTGCGCCCCTTCTCGGTGATCGCCAGCGACGTGCCCGCCGTGTCGACGCACAGGCTCGAGAGCAGCCGCTCCTGGTCGAAGTGGCGGCCGTAGGGTACGCCGGCGTGGAGGCTGTCGCGGGCGAGGTAGTCCATCTTGTCGACGTCGATCGGGCCCGACAGCAGCGAATGCAGGAGCCGGCCGGCGGGGTCGGCGGCCGAGCCCTCGATCACCGCGGCCACGCGGCCGGGATCGAGGCCCCACTCGTCGCGGAGCGCCCGGGCGGCGTCGCCGGTCGCGAGCAGGCCGCGCACGACCGTCTCGTGGCGGGGCAGCTCGGCCAGCCCCATGTCCTCGAGGGGATGACAGTAGGCCCAGTGGCCCACGTCGTGGAGCAGGGCCGCGACCACGAACGCCGCCGCGTCCGCCTCGCCCACCGTGGCCGCGAAGCGGGCGTCGTGCCGCAGCCGTGCGAGGAACTCCAGGGCCAGGCGGTAGACACCGAGCGCGTGCTCCAGCCGCGAGTGGGTCGCGCCGGGATAGACGAGGGCCACGAGGCCGAGCTGGCCGATGCGGGCCAGCCGCCGCATCAGCGGCAGGTCGAGCAGGCTGCGCACGCGGGGCGTGAGCGGCACCGTGACGTCCGGCGGGATGCGCACGCCGTCGCCCCCCGCGTCGAGGGCCACGAGTTCCGGAAGCGCGTCGAAGGGCATGGATCAGATCGGGGTGAAGCCGGCCAGCCAGCGGAGGGTGGCCGTGACCAGAACGTAGAGCGAGAAGTGCACCACCGCGGTTCCCCATTCGAGATCGAACGCGGCGAAGGCGGCCAGCCCGCCGAGGCCGAGGAACACCGGGCCCACGTAGAGCCACTGCCACATCTCGGTGGTCATCTCCGCCGGCACCGCCGCGCGGATCCCCCACAGCGCCGCGTAGGCCGCGGCACAGATCGCGACGCGGGCCGCGAACGCACGGCCGCGGTAGGGCTCCAGGCCGCGGTCGCGGACGACCGCGTAGCCGATCGCGGCGCACGGGCCCGCGAGGCCGAGGGCCGCGGTCGCGAGCGCCCAGGTGGGCGCCCCTCCCGGCGGCCAGGCGACGCGGGCCGCTGCCACGAGCAGGAGGCAGGCCATCGCGCCCGCACCGACGACCGCGAACTGCAGGGCCGACACCGGCTTCTCGGTGCTCGCGATCGGGGCGGTCGGGGCCCGACCGGTGCCCTGGGCGGCCGCCGCGGGCGGCTCGGGCTCGTGGATCGTGACCGTCGGTGCCTCGGGCTTCGGCACGGTGATCGGCCGCCGGCACTTCGGGCACGGCCCCGTGCGGCCCGCGAACTGGTCGCTGACGGTGAATTTGCTCCGGCAGCCTGGGCAGAGGACCTGGATCGGCATGGAACCACCCGCACGACCGTGACAACCGGATCAGATCGACCCCGGCGCGCTGCGCGGGCGTGGTCGACTTGCAGTGTCAGAGCCGGCCGCAGCTCCGTCAAGGTGTGGCGACGCGGGGAAAGGTCATGGGGCGATTTTTCCACCGGGAGCTAGAATTCGGCGGAGTGCGGCGTGCGGTTTCCACGGCGTCGAGCGCGGTGCGAGCGGGAGTGCGGAAGCAATGACGGAGGAGAAGACGAGGATCGTGCCGCGGGCGGGGCCCCGGGTCGCCGGGGGCACGATCACGTTCCATTGCGACAACGGCCACCGGATCAACGTGCCGGTGAAACTCGCCGGTAAGCGGGGCGCGTGTTCGAAGTGCGGGATCGCGGTGGTGATCCCACTGGCCGGCGCCACGCCCGACCGCGCGGAGCCGGCCGTGCCGGCGGCGGTCGAGATCGCGGCCGAGGCTGCCGCAGCCACGCCCCCCGCCGAGGCATTCGCCGACCTGTTCGCGGGCGTCGCGGCCGCGACACCGGTCGCCGAGGAGCCGGCCATCGACGTCACGGCGCCCGCCGCGGAGCCGGCCACGGGCGGCGGAAGCGAGGTGGGCGACGTCGTGGCGGGGTACGGCCCCGAGGCGTTCGCCACCCCCGACGAGACCGCGGCGGAAAACCCGACGGCGCAGCTCGTCGCCCGGCTGTGGCTCGAGCGCGCGCACGGCGGCGTGGTCGAACTGCACCTGGCGGGCGGCGGCGTGATCCTGCCCGAGTGGTACGAGGCCCGCTGGTCGCGCGGGACGCACGGCCTGTTCGCGAGCCAGGCAGCCGACGGCACGGTGACCCTCACGGCCGTGGCCTGGGACTCGATCCAGAAGGTCATCGTCCGCCAGGTGGAGGGGCTGCCCGACGGGATGTTCGAGTAGGCGGGCTATTCGTCCTCGTCGAGATCCCCCTCGGTGATCATCGTGAACCCCTTGCTCCCGAGGGTCTCGAGGCCCATCTCCGTGTTGTCGACCATCAGGGCGACGGCGGGCCGACCGCGGGGTCGCACGAGGATCGGGTAGGCCTGGATGATGTTCACCTCGGCCTGGAGGAGGGCGGTGCAGATCCGCAGGAGCGGCTGGTCCCCCTCGGGAAGCTCGAGGCCGATCAGGTCGCTCTCGATCAGCGCCAGCCCCGCGCGCTCGAGGATCTCGCGGCCCTGCTCGGGATGGCTGAGCAGGAAGCGGACGAACGCGCATTCGCCGGAGTCGGTGATCGACAGGGCGACGATCCGCACCTTCGAGCCGTCGAACCGCCGCACCACCTCGAGCAGCTGCCCGACGCGGTTCTCGAGAAACACCGTGAACTGCCGGAGCGTGGGAAAGGTGCGGCCGCGGGCCGTGGCGAATCCCACCGCGCCGCCGTCGCCCTTGTCGCCGATGCTCACGCGCGTCTCCTCGAAGGGGGCCGGGCCGTCGTCCGGCCCGTTGGCTCCGGGCTTTGCGTCGGCCGGCGGGGAAAGAATAGAGTCTGCGGCGGGCCCCGGTCAACGAAGGCCGCGGTCGCACGTCGGGCGGGCGCCGAGGAGCGAGCGATGGCACTGGCCGTTCACGACACCGAGATCAGGGTGCGCTACCAGGAGACCGACGGCCAGCGGAGGGTGCATCACGCCAACTTCCTCACCTACTTCGAGATCGGCCGGACGGAGATGCTGCGGTCGCGGGGTGCCACCTACCGCCAGTTCGAGGAGGCGGGGCTGTTCCTCGTGGTGTCGGAGGCCTCGTGCGCCTACCGGGCCCCCGCGGAATACGACGACCTGCTCGTGGTGCGGACGTTCGTCGAGAAGGTGCGCGGGGCGAGCATCACGCACGCCTACGAGGTGATCCGCGGCACGGAGATCATCGCCCGCGGTCGGACCGTCGTGGTGTGCGTCGACCGCGAGGGGCGGGTGCGGCGGCTGCCCGAGTGGCTGCTCGCCTGAGTCACCCCGCGAGCGGCACGAACACGAACCGCTGCTCGCCGCACTGGAACTGCGAGGGCACGGCGAGCCTGACCGGCCCGTCGATCCGCACCCACAGGCCGTTGAGACCGCGGTTTTCCAGCCGCCATCCGCCCGCCGCGTGCCGCAGCTCCGCGTGCAGCGGGCTCACGAAGCGGTCGGCGACGCCGACGTCGCAGCCCGAGCCGGCGCGGCCGAGCGTCGTCAGCAGGGGGGAGCAGGCGTGCCGGGTGCCGTCCCCCTCGGCGAGCAGTTCGACGAGCCGGGCCTCGCCCCCGGAGGCCGCTTCGAACCGGAACCGCGACGCCCCGACCTGGAAGCACGAGCCGTCGTGGAGCCGCGCCGCGAGCACCCGCACGAACGTGCCCCCCGCGCTCCCCATGTCGGAGAGCTGCCAAGCCCCGCCCGCCGCGCGCTCCAGGCACGCATGCCGCGTCGACATCGAGATGTCGTGGGGAATCGTCACGTCGCCGGCGGTGCGGCCGATGACGAGCTTCTCGCCGCGCAGCCGGATCGTCTCGCCGTCCTCACGGCCGTCGTCGACGACGTGCAGCAGGGCGAGCGGGGGCCTGAGGATCGGGCGGGAGGGCTC
>RGVT01000173.1 GCA_010027105.1 Planctomycetia bacterium | reverse complement strand
GCCGCCCGGCCGGGCGGCGGCGGCGCTGCCCGACGACTGGCTCTCCACGATCCGCGGCCGTGAGCGGGCCGCAGAGCCGGGCGGCGTGGCCCCGGTCACGCTGCCGGTCGCACCGCCGCGGCCGGCCGCCGGGGAGTGGCTGCGGGGACTGTCGGCCGAAACCTCGGCCGCGTGGGCGGCCGCCGACGTCGACGGCTTCCGCGTGGAACAGGGCACGATGGACGTGCGGCTCTTCGAGGGTCAGTTGGCGTTCGGCCCGTTCGACCTCGTCGCCTCTGGAGGCCGGCTGCGCGGCGCGCCGTGGCTCAGGCTGCTGCCGCCGCCGGGCGAACTGGTGGTGCCGCCGGGGCGGGTGATCGACCGCGTGGCGCTCTCGAGCCGGTTCTGCGACGAGTGGGTGTCGTGGGTGGCGCCGCTGGTGGGCCGGTCGACCCGCACGCAGGGCGTGGTGAGCCTCGACGTGTCGGGGGCGCGGGTGCCGCTCGGCGACCCGTTCGGCGGCGAACTGGCCGGCCAGCTCATCTTCGAGAACACGGAGGTCACGCCGGGCGAGCGGCTCGGGCCGCTCACGGCGCTGTTGACGAAGCTCCAGGCGCTCGTCGACCCGCGGTTCGCCTTCGGCGACAAGGTGGTGCTCCTGCGGGTGCGGCCCGAGCCGGTGCGGGTGCGGCTGGTCGACCGCAGGCTGTGGCACGAGGGGCTCGTGCTCGAGATGGGGCAACTCGTCGTGCGGTCGGGGGGGAGCGTCGGCGGCGACGGCTCGCTCGCGATGGCCGCCGAGGTGTCGTTGCGGGGTGACCTGGTCGGCACGACGCCGGTCGTGGGCCAGCTGCTGCGCACGCCGCTCTTGATCCCGCTCAAGGGCACGGTCGAGCGGCCGCAGTTCGACGCCCGGGCCATCGACCAGATCGCCGGGCGGATCGTGGAGAACACCGCCGAGGCGGTGCTCAAGGACGGCCTCGGCCGCGGGCTCGAGCAGCTCTTCGGGAACCCGCAGCCGCTAGGGAATCCGCAGCCGCCCGCCGGAGCCGGCGGTCCATCCCCCTGACGAGCCGCTCGAGCGCGCGGCGATAGGAGAAGTGCTCGACCTCGAGCGCGTGCCGTGGTGAGGCGACGTAGCGGATCGGGCCCGGGGCTCCTGGCCGCTGCCGCTGGCGGTAGAGCCAGGCCGCCACCCGGGGCGCCGCTCGGGCCGCCAGTGCCATCCGCGCCACGAGCCGGCCCTGCACGTCGGTAATGCCCCACTGGCCGCTGTCGGGCTGGATCAGGCCGACGACGGCGATGTCGTCGCGGTGCGGGTGGAGCAGGTGCAGGAACAGCCGGGGCACGCCGCCCGTCGCCGCGAGGTGCTCGTCGGCGATGAAGGGATGCCCGATCCGGTAGCCCGTGGCGCAGATCACGACGTCGAACGGCTCCCGGGTGCCGTCGGCGAACACCGCCTCGGCGCCGGCGAAGGCGGCCACGTCTCCCGCGGGCACGACCGCCCCGGCCGCGATCCGGCCGTAGAGCTCGTCGTTGACCACCGGATGCGTCTCGAAGAGCCGGTGGTCGGGCCGCGGCAGGCCGTGCCGCCACGGCAGGCCGAGCGCGTGGTCGATCGCCCGCAGGCCCACCGCGCGCCGCAGCCACACAGGCGCGCGCATGGCGAGGAGCCGCTCGCCGCGGACGTCGGCCGGGCGGCCGCGCACGAACCGCGGCACGAGAAAGTATCCGCGCCGGGTCGAGTGCACCGTGCGGGCGGCGTGCCGCGACACTTCCACCGCGATGTCGCAGCCGGAATTGCCGCCGCCGACCACGAGCACCCGCCGGCCCGCGAGGGGCACCGGCTGCGTGGGCGACTTGTAGTCGGCCGCGTGCAGCATGGTGCCGGTGAACGCGCCGGGAACGTCGGGCCAGCGCGGCTCGCGGTTGTGTCCCGAGGCGATCACCACGCCGGCGTAGCGGGAGGTCGTGCCGGCGGAGGTCGTGACGAGCCAGCCCGCGGCGCCGTCTTCGGGCCGCTCCACCCGCTCGACGGCCGTACCGCAGGTGATGTGGGGCTCGAGGGCGAAGTGGCGGGCGTAGCGTTCGAGGTAGTCGAGGCACTGGCGCCGGTCCGGATACGCGGGCCAGCCGCGCGGCATCGGGAAGTCGGCGAACTCGGTGAGCCGCCGGGAACTGATGAGCCGCGTCGAGGCGAGGACGCGGGACGACGGGGAGCCGAACCGCCACACGCCGCCGACGCCCTCCTCGCGCTCGAGGCACTCGGCCGGGATGCCGACGGCGCGGAGGTTCCTGAGCGCCGCCAGGCCCGACGGCCCCGCGCCGATCACGCACCAGGCGGAGATCCGGTCACCGGGCATGGGTGGCGAGCGCCGTGGCGAGGCGGCCGAGATCGCGCTGGTCGTGCAGCCACGAGAGGCTCGCGCGCACGAGGCTCCTGCCGTGCGGCACGCTCGGCGGCCGGATCGCCGGCACGAAGAAACCCTCGTCGGCGAGCCGTTCCGAGAGGGCCACGGCCGTCGCGGGCGCCCCCACCATCACCGGCACGATCTGGGCCTCGGCGTCCCCCACGTCGAGGCCGCGGTGGCGCAGGGAGGCGGCGA
The DNA here is from genome assembly GCA_010027105.1 of Planctomycetia bacterium. GTDB lineage: Bacteria > Planctomycetota > Planctomycetia > Pirellulales > UBA1268 > RGVT01. Next base: position 3,476 of record RGVT01000173.1, on the reverse strand, counting down.
AGTCGACGGCCCTGGCGAGGAGTTCGAACCGCCGCTCGGGCTCCGCGGCCACCAGCGCGATCGCCCGCGTCGCCGCGGCGGCCACGCCCGGCGGATGGGCTGTGGAAAACATCCAGGCGCGGGCCCTGTGCCTGAGCCAGTGGATGAACGTCGCGGTGCCGGCGACGAAACCCCCCGCCGCGCCGAGCGCCTTGGAGAGCGTCCCGATGCGCACGTGCACGCCGGCGGCCGTGCCGGTCTCCTCCACCAGGCCGCTGCCGCGCCCGCCGAACACGCCGGTGGCGTGGGCCTCGTCGACCATGAGCATGGCGGCGTGCTTGTGGGCCAACTCGCACAGGCCTTCGAGCGGGGCGATCGTGCCGTCCATCGAAAACAGCGTGTCGGTGACGACGAGCCGGCGGCGGGCGGGGCGGGCCGCGGCCAGGAGCGCGTCGAGGGCCGCGAGGTCGCGGTGCGGATAGACGCCGAGGCGGGCCCGCGAGAGCCGGCAGCCGTCGATGATGCTCGCGTGGTTGCGCTCGTCGCTGGCGATGAAGTCCTCGGGGCCGGCGAGCGCCGCGATCGTGGCGGTGTTGGCGGCGTAGCCGCTGGGGAAGACGAGCGTTGCCTCGACGCCGAGCAGCCCGGCGAGCGCCCGCTCGAGCGCCGCGTGGGCCAGCGAATGGCCGCTCACGAGCGGGCTGGCCCCGGCCCCGAAGCCCTCGGCGCACGCCGCCTTCGACGCGGCCTTCGTGAGCCGCACGTCGCCGGCGTAGCCGAGGTAGTCGTTGGAGCCGAAGTTTTGGAGGGTGCGGCCGTCGAGGCGGACCGCGCCGGCCTGCCGGCCCTCGCGCACGCGGGCGGGCCGTTCGAGGCCCTCCGCCCGGAGGCCGTCGAGATCGGCCTCGATCCAGGCCAGGGCCTCGGGCAGGGCCGCTGCGGGGGCGGCGGTGGCCGGGGGCGCGGCGGAATCGAGGCGGCAGGGCATCCCGCCATTATGGCCGCTGCGGCGATCCTTTTCCGACGAGCCTCTCGATCGTGCGGAACTCGGCCGCCGTGACGGGCGTCACCGACAGCCGGCTGCCCCGCCGCAGGAGTTCCATCCCGGCGAGCGCCTTCACCCCGCGCAGTTCCTCGAGCGGGACCTCCCGGGGGAAGATCGTCACGAGCTTCACGTCGACCATCGACCAGACGGGGTTCTGCGGCGAGGCCTTGGGATCGTGGTAGTCGCTCGTCTCGTCCCAGGCCGAGGGGTCGGGATAGGCCTCGCGGACGATCTCGACGACGCCGGCCACGCCCGGAGGCTCGGCGTTCGAGTGGTAATAGAGCGCGCGATCGCCCTTCCGCATCGCCCGGAGGAAGTTCCGCGCCTGGTAGTTGCGCACGCCCTCCCAGCAGGTCGTCTTCCGCGGACTCTTGGAGAGGTCGCGGATCGAAAACACGTCGGGCTCGCTCTTGATCAGCCAGTGCTGCATGTTTCCGACCCCGGCTCCGATCAGGCGGCCCGCCGCACCACGGCGGGTCGCACGGGCACGGCCTCGAGCACGGCGGCGACGCTGGCCGCGAACTCCTCCGGATCGACCCACAGGTCGGAGTCGCCGCCGGCCGACGCGGGGTCGAAATGAAAGAAACGGTCACGGACGGGCCGGGCCACGTGGAGGCGGTAGTCGAGCCGGCGATAGTGGGCGATCCAGTAGAAGCAGGTGACGTTGATGCGATAGGGGGTGTTGATCTCGACGACCTTGGTTCCCGGCCGGCAGAACACGATGTTGGTCAGGCCCGCCCCGTGGGGGGCGACGACGCACGCGGCGTCGAAGAACAGCCGGATCTGCTCGGCGACGCTCAGCGACTCGAGGTCGAAGCGGCGGAACCCCAGCGGCTTCAAGGCCCGGAACACGGCGTCGTCGTTCGTCAGAGTCCGCTTGCCGCGGTGCCGGCGCGAGACGAACACCCGCAGGCTCGGCGCCGAGGCGGCATCCAGCCCGCGGGTGAGCCTGTGGTGCAGGAAGTCGGTCTTCCAGCGCGTGGCGTCGCGCCGCAGGGATGACGCCACGAGCGTGTCGGCGACGACGTGCCGGTTGGCCGTCGCCGGCTCGACGCGGCCGGGATCGATCCCCAGGAGCCGGAGCGACTGCCGCTGGAACTTGTCGTCCACCGGGGCGTAGAACCGGTCCGCGCGGATGCCGGCCCGCTCGTACAGCGCCAGCCGCGGCAGCGCCTCGATCAGCCAGTGGTAGTAGTTGTACGGCATGGTGCAGGTGACGATCGCGACGGACCCGGTCCGACGGCGCGGCGGGGCGAGGAACCGCAGCCGCAGTGGATTCGTGGGCAGGTCGGAGTCGGCGGCCAGGCCCGAGACGTCGGCCACGATGCACGAGTCGGGCGTGATCACCACACCGGCGTCGTGGGTCACCCGGCCGCCATCGATCACCGCCACGCACTCGTCGGAACGATGGAGGTCGGCGCCGAGCAGGCCGCGCTCGTAGCGGGCGTAGGCAAGGGGATCCGGGATCAACGCCTTCGTGTTCTCGAGCTCGTCGACATGGCCGACGACCAGGCGGGGCGGGATGGCCTCGTGGGCGTGCGGCAATTCCGTGACCACGCATGCCCGCGAACGATCCTCGTAATCCGCGGCGGTCGTCGATTCCCGGGGCACGGGCACGCCGCCGAACCGGCGGACGGCGTTGAAGAACAGCGGCCGCAGGTGCCGCTTCCAGTAGCCTGTGATCTTGCTCACGGTGTCGCCTCGGTCTGCAGGGCCGGGACTCTACGGGCGTGGCGTGCGGGGAGCAACCGCGATTCCACCCGCTCTCCAGGCCCGGCAGCGCCCTCCGACGGTCGCCCGGAGGTGCGACCGCCTTCCCAAGCGAAAATCGCCAGGATGGCGATGGTTCGCGTGAAGCAAGCAGGCGGGGCGGACGCCGTCGTCCGCCCCGCCCCGATTGCTCACGCGTGTCCCCCGGCCGCACGAAGCGGCCGGTGTCGACCCGGGGAACCCTCGGCGTTCCCCGCGGTCGACCGAGCGGAACAGGCCATGGATGGCTGTTCCGCGGGAAAACTAGCAGCCCTTCCTGCCGCCGCGGAGGCAGCCCTTGTGGCCACGGCCGTTTCCGCCGTTGCCACCCGCGCCGGCGTCACCGGCGGGGACCTGCTCCTCGACGCACTTCTTGACCTTCACGCACACCTGCTTCGTGACCTTGTGGGGCACGCGCACGACGTACTTCTCGGTCTTCGTCTCCTCGACGCAGTCGCTGGCGCACACCGTGTAGGTGGCGGTCTTCTGGACCGGCACCAGCACCGTGTAGTGGCACTCGCGGGTCCGCGTCTCCGGCACGCACTTGTTGACCGTCACCTCGCGGGTGCGGGTCTCGGTGCGGCACTTGGCGACGCACACCGTGCGGGTCCGGGTCTCGGGCACCAGCTTCGTGACGCTGTAGTTCCGCGTCCGCTCCTCGCAGCGCGAGAGCTTCACGCAGTAGGTGCGGGTCCGCTCCTCG
>RGVT01000172.1 GCA_010027105.1 Planctomycetia bacterium | reverse complement strand
GTTCCAGAACGGCCTCTACGCCTTCACCGCCGCCGTGCTCGGCGGGATCGGCAGCATCCCCGGGGCGGTCGTGGGGGGTGTCGTGATCGGCCTCGTGCGGGCGCTCTCGAGCGCCTACGTCGGCGAGCGCTGGACCGGGGCGATCGTGTTCGCGATCCTGATCGTGATCCTCGTGTTCCGCCCCGAGGGCCTGCTCGGCCGGCGGACCAGGGAGAAGGTGTGATGCGGGCATTCCTGCAGGAGCGCTGGGAGCTGGTGACGCTGGCCGTGCTCGCGGCGGCGCCCCTGGTGGTGCCGGCGCTCGGCGGGGCGCTCGGCGGGCAGGTGACCACGCTGTTCGTCTACTGCATTCTGGCGCTGGGCCTCAACGTGATGGTGGGCTACACGGGCCTGGTGCACCTCGGGATCGCGGCCTTCTTCGGGATCGGGGCGTACGTCATGGCGATCCTCACCGTGCCGATGTATCCGTTCCAGATCGGCTGGCTCGCCGCCGCCGCGGTGAGCATCGCCGTCACCGCGGCGATCGGCCTGGCCCTCGGCGCCCCCACGCTCCGGCTCCGCGGCGACTACCTCGCGATCGTAACGCTCGGCTTCGGCGAGGTGGCGAAGGTCACGCTCCGCAACCTCGAGCAGATCACCGGCGGCATGAAGGGGCTCAACCCCGTGCCCCCTCCCGGCGCGGGCCTGAAGCTGGGCGGGCTCGACCTCGGCCTGGCTTTCGCGGTCGACCCGCGCTGGTTCTATTACCTGTCCCTGGCCGCCCTCGCCGGGGTGGTCGTGGCGATGCGCCGGCTCGAGCGCTCGCGGCTCGGGCGGGCCTGGGTGGCCGTGCGCGAGGACGAGCTCGCCGCCTCGGCGATGGGAATCTCCGCCACGCGCGTGAAGCTCTCCGCGTTCGCGATGTCGTCGGCGGTGGCGGGCCTCGCGGGCTGTCTCTACGCCGGCAGCCTCTCCACCACCGCCGACCCCAACGCCTACGACTTCAACCGCTCGATCATGGTGCTGTGCGCCGTGATCCTGGGCGGCTTGGGCAGCATCCCCGGCACGCTCCTCGGCGTGGCGATCCTCGTCGGCTTCGACACGGTGCTCGCGCCGTGGGCCGACTCCTGGATCCAGCAGCTCGACGTCAACCCCTCGGGCTCGAGCCTGCTCTCGTTCAGCGGCTGGCGGCTGGCGATCTTCGGCCTGGCGCTCGTGCTCGTGATGCGGTTCCGGCCGGAGGGGCTCGTGCCGTCGCGGCGGCTGGCGGCCGAACTTCACGAGGCGCATCCATGAAAAACCGCCTCCTGTCGCAGATGGCCCGCCTGCAGCGTGGCGCGGCCGCGGCGCCGCAGCCGCTCGTGCCCGGCACGCCGCTGCTCGACGTCGACCGGCTCACCGTCCGGTTCGGCGGCCTCGTGGCCGTGGCCGACGTGAGCCTCGACGTGCCGGAGGGGAGCGTCGTGTCGCTCATCGGGCCCAACGGCGCCGGCAAGACGACGGCCTTCAACACGATCAGCGGCATCTACGCGCCCACGAGCGGCACGGTGCGGCTGCGCGGCCGCAGGCTCGAGCGGTCGTTCACGGCGGGCACGTTCTGGTCGGCGCTGTCCGTCGGCCTGCTGACGGGCCTCCTCACCGCGGCGGCCGCCGTCGACGTCGACCGTCTCTGGCTCGCGGTCGTGAAGCGCGGCATGATCGGCGGCGAGCCGTTCACGGCGGCCGGCGCGCTGGAGCGGCTGCGCGGCTACTTCCGGGCCGAACTGGCCCTCGACCAGATGGCGGGCAAGTGGCGCGTGGTGAGCGCCGACGGGAGCGACGTGCTCGCGATCCGCCGCGACCGTGCCGAGGCGCTCGCGGTGCGCGACCGGCTCCAGGCGGCCGTCACGGCCCGCCGGGCGGGCCCGGGCACGGTGCCCGACGCGAGCGACCTGGCGGGGCCGGCGGAGCCCGGGGCCGATGCCGCGCCGCTGCCGCCGGTCAGGGAGCAGGTGCTCGACCGGCTCGCGGCCGGCAAGCGCTGGGTCCGCCTGCGCGGCTGGCTCGGCCTGCTCGCCGGCTGGACCCTCGGCGCGGCCGGCACGATCGCCGTGTGGAACCGCGGCCGCCGCTCGCCGCACGTCGTGGCCCAGTGCGGCATCTCGCGCACGTTCCAGAACATCCGCCTGTTCTCCAACATGACCGTGCTCGAGAACGTGCTCGTGGGGCTCGACCGCACGATCCCCGGCGGCGTGGCCGGCATGCTGTTGCGCACGCGGAGCAACCGCGCCTCCGAGGCGGACGCCCGGCGCCGCGCCGTCGAGGCCCTCGAGTTCGTGGGGCTCGCCGCCGAGGCCAACCGGATCGCGGGCCAGCTCCCCTACGGCGACCAGCGCCGGCTCGAGATCGCCCGGGCGCTCGCCACGGGGGCCGCGCTCCTGCTCCTCGACGAGCCGGCGGCCGGGATGAACCCCACCGAGACGGCCGACCTCGCCGCGCTCGTGGAGCGGATCCGGGCCCGCGGCGTCACCGTGCTCCTGATCGAGCACCACATGAACGTGGTGATGCGGGTCAGCGACCGCGTGGCGGTGCTCGACCACGGCGTGAAGATCGCGGAGGGCACGCCGGCGGAGGTGCGGCGCGACGAGAAGGTGATCGAGGCCTACCTCGGAGGCGAGGTCTCGTGATGCCGCTCCTCGACGTCGACGATCTCGAGGCGGGCTACGGTCCGATCCGGGCCCTCGACCGCGTCTCCCTGGCCGTCGAGGAGGGGGAGCTCGTGGCGATCATCGGCGCCAACGGCGCGGGCAAGACGACGCTCCTGATGGCGATCTCGGGCGTCGTGCCGGCCCGCAGCGGCGTGGTGCGGCTGGGCGGCCGGCGGATCACCGGGCTCGAGCCGCACGAGATCGTGCGGCTCGGAATCGCCCACGCCCCGGAAGGGCGGCGGATCTTCCCGCGGCTCTCCGTCCGCGAGAACCTCGAGCTCGGCGGCTTCGCCCGCGACGATAACGCGCAGCTGAAGCGCGACATCGACGAGGCCTGCGGCCTGTTTCCCGTCCTCGCGGAGCGGATGCACCAACTCGGCGGCACGCTCTCCGGTGGCGAGCAGCAGATGCTCGCGCTGGCCCGGGCGCTCGTGGGCCGGCCGCGGCTGTTGCTCCTCGACGAGCCGTCGCTCGGCCTCGCGCCCCTGATCGTGGCGAAGATCTTCGAGGTGATCGCCGGGCTCACCGCGCGGGGGATCGCCGTGGTGCTCGTCGAGCAGAACGCGCGGGCGTCCCTCAAACTCGCCGCGCGGGGCTACGTCCTCGAGACGGGTCGCGTCACGCTCACCGGCACCGGCCCCGACCTCGCCGCCGACCCGCGCGTCCGCGACGCCTACCTCGGCGAGTAGGACAGGCTTCAGCCTGTCACCAAGAGGGCTTCAGCCTGTCACGTAGGACAGGCTTCAGCCTGTCACCAAGAGGGCTTCAGCCTGTCACCAAGAGGGCTTCAGCCTGTCACCAAGAGGGCTTCAGCCCGTCACCAAGAGGCCTTCAGCCCGTCATGCCTCCATCAATCACCCCCATTCGGAGCCGACAAAAGTTCCGAGCGTCTCCGGCAAGACGGGTAGGCGCAGGGCCGCTGGCTTGAGCGGGGCACGACAGGCTGAAGCCTGTCCCACATGGGGACCTGCCGCGGATTCATGGTGGCCGCGATCTGGTATTCTGCGTCGTCTCAAGCGGGCAACCAGGTTCACGGCATGGCAGGGCACGGAGCGTCCGAGACGGCCACAGCGGCCTCCGCCGACCCGCGGATCGGCGACGTGCTCGCGAAGTGGTGGGGCTTCGACCGCCTGCGACCGCTGCAGGCCGAGGCGATCCAGGCGGCCCTCGACGGTCGCGACTCGCTCGTGGTGATGCCGACGGGCGGGGGGAAGAGCCTCTGCTACCAGTTGCCGCCGCTGGTGGGCGGCACCACCGACGTCGTCGTCTCGCCGCTGGTCGCGCTGATGAAGGACCAGGTCGACGCGCTCGAGGCGATCGGCTATCCGGCGGCCGCGATCCATTCGGGGATGTCGCAGGAGGAGCGTGAGCAGGTCCGCGACAGGCTCGCGGCCGGCGAACTGCGGCTCTTGTTCGCGGCGCCCGAGCGGCTCGTGAACACGGGCCTCCTCGACCTCCTCGCCCGGGTCGGCGTGAAGCGGTTCTCGATCGACGAGGCCCACTGTATCAGCCAGTGGGGGCACGACTTCCGGCCCGAATACCGGCAGCTGGCCCTCCTCCGCGAGCGGTTTCCGCAGGCCAGCGTCCACGCCTTCACGGCCACCGCGACGCCCAGGGTGCGCGACGACATCGCCGCCCAGCTGAGCCTGCGGGCGCCGGAACTGCTCGTGGGCACGTTCGACCGGCCCAACCTCTGCTACCGCGTCGTGCCGCGGGCCGACCGCACGGCGCAGACGCTCGAGGTGCTCGGCCGGCACCGCGGCGAAGCGTCGATCGTGTACTGCATCTCGCGCCGGGAGACGGAGTCGCTCGCGGCCCGGCTCGCCGCCGAGGGGATCCTGGCGCGGCCGTACCACGCCGGCCTCGACGCGCGGCAGCGGCACGCCACGCAGGAGGCCTTCGCCCACGAGACGATCGACGTGGTGGTGGCCACGGTGGCCTTCGGCATGGGGATCGACCGCTCCGACGTGCGCCTCGTGCTCCACACGTCGCTCCCCAAGAGCCTCGAGGCCTACCAGCAGGAGACCGGCCGTGCCGGCCGCGACGGCCTGGCCGCCGAATGCGTGCTCCTCTATTCGTCGGCCGACGTCTTCAGCTGGGAGTCGCTCGTGCGGAAAAGCGCGGAGGAATCGGACCTCGAGCCCGACGAGATCGCGCGGCTCATCGCCGGCCAGACCGAGCACCTCCACGCGATGCGGCGCTACGCCCAGGCCGCCCGCTGCCGCCACGCCGCGCTGTCCGAGTATTTCGGCCAGTCCTACGGCACCGCCCCCTGCAACGCCTGCGACGTCTGTCTCGGGGAAACGGAAAACCTCCCCGACTCGACCGTCGTGGCCCAGAAGATCATCTCGTGCGTGGCGCGGGTGGGCGAACGGTTCGGCGTGCGGCACGTGGCCGAGGTGCTGCGCGGCTCGAAGACGGAGGGGATCCAGCGGCACGGCCACGACCGGCTCTCGACGTTCGGCCTCCTCGCCGCGCTCGACCAGCGGGCCGTCGAGAACCTCGCGCATCAGCTCCTCGACCAGGGCCTGCTCGCCCGCACCGGCGGCGACAGACCGGTGGTCACGCTCAACGACCGCTCCTGGGAGGTGCTCAGGGGCGCGCGCGACGTCGTGCTGCTCGAGCCCCGTGCGGGGCGGACGAAAGCCACCAAGGCCGACGTCGACGACTGGCGGGGCGTCGACCGCGACCTCTTCGAGCGGCTGCGTCTCAAGCCCGCCTGGACGATCTTCGACGACAAGGCCCTGCGCGGCATCGCCCGCGACAAGCCGACGTCGCCGGCCGGGCTGTTGCGCGTGAAGGGCATCGGCGAAAGACGCCTCGCCGACTTCGGCGCCGCGATCCTCGACATCGTCGCCGGAAAGGAGCCGGCCGCGTGAGCCCCGGTTGGGCGTGTCGGCATTACTCCGCGAGCACGCGGCGGACGGTCGTGGCGTCGATGCCGTCGACGAGTTCGACGTGGCCGATGCGGCTCGGGAGCACGAACCGCAGGCGGCCGTCGACGGTCTTCTTGTCGCGGCCCATGATCGCGAGCAGCTCGTCGGCCGGCGGCATCGCGAGGCCGCGATCGGCGAACCGCACCGGCAGGCCGAGCGCGCCCAGGAGCGCCGCCTGCCGGGCGACGAGGTCGGGCCCCACCCGGCCGACACCCTCGGCGAGCCGGGCCGCCGCGTCCATGCCGAGCGCGACCGCCTCGCCGTGGAGGAGCGTGCCGTAGCCCGTGGCCGTCTCGAATGCATGGGCGAAGGTGTGGCCGTAGTTGAGGATCGCCCGCAGGCCGCCGGTCTCGTGCTCGTCGCGCTCCACGACGTGGGCCTTGAGGGCGGCCGAGCGCCCGACCACGTGGACGAGGGCCGGGGGGTCGCGGCGCCGGACCGCGGCCGCGCCGGCCTCGAGCCAGGCGAAGAAGTCGGCGTCGAGGATCACGCCGTACTTGAGCACCTCGGCCAGGCC
>RGVT01000171.1 GCA_010027105.1 Planctomycetia bacterium | reverse complement strand
GACGCCGGCGTACCACGGGTCGAAGTAGACGAGCATCTCCTGGAGGCCGAGGAAGTACCACGGGGCCTTCGAGGGATTCGGCGTCTTCACGCTCGAGGCCGGCTCCTCGAGCGGCGCCGGCAGGAAGATCGCCCACAGGAGCAGGAAGGCCGACACGGCCACCATGCAGATGAGCTCGGTGTAGACGAGGTCGGGCCACACGAGCACCTTCTCGTCGTCGAGCTTCTCCATCGGCGGCTCGCCGCGGGCGATCCGCTCGTCGTTGACGACCGCCTGCTTCGTGGCCACCCAGGTGAAGAACGCGAGCAGAAACACGAGGCCCACGATCGGCACGTTGTCGGGCTTCATGACGATCGACGCGAAGTTCTCGTCGGCCATCGACAGCCCCATGAGCAGGAAAGCGAGGTTCAGGATCGTCCAGGCCACCATCGGCTGCACGAAGAACCTGCGGAAGATGAACAGGATCGTGAACAGCGCCGTCGTGCCGAGCGTGTAGAGCACCGGTCCGGAGAGCGCGTTGACGAGGCTGCGGGCCGCGGTGGGCAGCGCGGGCACCATGGAGGCCGAGCCGGAGAGGGCGAGGCTCGCGAGGATCATCATCGCCCCGGCGAACACCGACCAGACGACGGCCCAGCCCGGCTGCCCTTTCTTGCGCCAGAGAATCAGCGCGGCGATCGCGTTCATGATCGCCAGGCCCGTGTAATACGAGCCGAGGAAGCCGGAGACGTCTTTGAGGAACAGGCCGTTGGAGTGCATGGGGTCGGATTACAGCGGGCCGCTGATGCCACCGTCCTTTCGGACACGCCAGAAGTGGATCGCGAGCAGGAGGGCCACGGCGAGCGGGATCGCGATGCAGTGGAGCACGTAGAACCGGTTGAGCGTCTCCTCGCCCACGAATCGGGCCCCGAGCAGGCCGAACCGGGCGTCGGACGCGTCGGTGATCATGTCGATGCCGCCGATCGTGAGCAGCTGCTGCCCCGGACCCTCGTAGCCGAGGATCGGCGTGGCCCGGGCCATGTTCGAGCCGACGGTGATCGCCCAGATCGCCAGCTGATCCCAGGGCAGCAGGTAGCCGGTGAACGAGAGCAGGAGCGTGAGCAGCAGCAGGATCACGCCGATCACCCAGTTGAACTCCCGCGGCGGCTTGTAGCTGCCGGTGAGGAACACGCGATACATGTGCAGCCAGGTCGTGATCACCATCGCGTGGGCACCCCACCGATGCAGCTCACGCAGGATGCCGAGGCTCGTCACGTCGCGCAGGGCGAGGATGTCGTTGTAGGCCCATTCGAGCGTGGGCCGGTAGTAGAACATCAGGAGCACGCCGGTGACCGTCTCCACGAGGAACAGGAAGAAGGTCACGCCCCCCATGCACCACGTGAACGAGAGCGCGATCCCCTGCTTCTTGATCGAGACGGGATGCAGGTGGAGGAAGAAGTTGGTGAGCATCACCACGATCCGGTTGCGCCGGTCGAGCGGCATCGGATGGCGGAAGATGCTCTTCCAGATCTGCGAGTTGCGGATGGTTTCGCCGATGGCCATGAATGGATCGCTTCCTACGGCTGCCTCAGACGGTGACGAATGAATCGGGGTCGGCCCACTGGCCGAGCTCCTCCTGGAACGCGCGGCTCTTGTCGATCTCCACCTGGCCGTCGTCGGCGATGCGGATCGCATACCGCTCGAGCGGCCGCGGGGCCGGGCCCTCGAAGTTGACGCCGTCCTTGTAGAAGCCGCTGCCGTGGCACGGGCACTTGAACTTCTGCTCGGCCTCGAGCCAGTTGGGCGTGCAGCCGAGGTGGGTGCAGACGGTCTTCAGGGCGTAGATCTGCTGCTGCCCCTGGAATTCGCTGTTCACGACCCACACGCCGTACTGCGCGACGTATTTCGTCTCGACCTTGCCGGTGGGGAAGCCCTCCTTGAAGCCCACCTTGAACCGGCTCGGCGGCTCGGCGAGCACGTTCGGGAAGAAGAAGCGGGCCAGGCCGAGCGAGAACAGCCCGCCCGTTACGGAGAGCGCCGTGAACCCCATCGCCATGAACGACCCGAGCGCGATCTCGAGGAAGCCGCGCCGGTCCTCCTCTCCTTCGGCCGGCTTCTTCGCGGCCGGCTTGACGGGCTTGGTCGGCACGGCGACGGCCGCAGCCTTCGCGGGCGCCTCGCGCGGCGCGGCCGCCGGCTTGGCGACGGGCTTCCGGGGCGCGGCGAGCGTCGGAGCCTCGGCCTTGCTCACCGGGCCCGGCTTCGCGCCGGCCCGCGCGGCGGCGAGGATACTCGCGGTGTCGCGGGCGACCGGTGCCTTCGCGGCGGCCGGCTTGGCGGCTTTCGCCGCCGCTGGTTTTTCGCCAGGCTTCGCCGCGGGCTTGGGAGCGGCGGGCTTCGCCGCGGCGGCCGCGGGCGCGTCACCCTTGTTGGCGCGGGCCAGTGCCATGATCTCGGCGACGCTCGGCCGGCCTCCCGCTCCGGCGGGCTTCGCGGCAGGCTTCGCAGCGGACTGCTCCGCGACGACGGTCGCCTCGGGCTCGGCGGGCGCCGGCGCTGCGGCGGGGGCCGCCACGGCGCCCTCGGCTCCGGTCTGAGCCCTGGCGGCCGCCAGGATCTCGGCGACCGACATCTTCTTACGATCAGCCATCACGATCGCCTCGGTGGACTCGTGAGACCTCCTTCGCACCCGCGGCGGATCCGTCCGCGAACCAGCCGATCGAGTGCCATCTCGGCCCGAAAATTGGTTTTCGGCCGCGATTCGTCGAGTTCGTGATTTTTTTCACGAACTCTCTCTCAAACTGTATCGACCTGGCCGCGGGTGTCAACGTCAGCGGCGTCGGCCCCCCGGTCGTTGCCGGGCCCTCCTTGCCCTCGCCCGGCTCTCCCTCCACAATCCGCCGCCGTTCGGCCGACGTTTCTGAGGCGGCGGCGCGACACGAGAGAGCCTGGCAGGAGCCCGCACCGTGACCGTAGCCCGCCGCGTCCTCGTCGTGGGTGGGGGGGGTCGGGAGCACGCCCTGACCTGGAAACTCGCCCGCGACGGGGCGGAGGTGATCGTGGCGCCGGGCAACGCGGGCACCGCGGGAATCGCCGACAACGTGGCCGTGTCGGCGACCGACGTGCCGGCGCTCGTGGCCCTCGCGCGGGACCGGCGCGTCGATCTCACGGTGGTCGGCCCGGAGGCGCCGCTCGTGGCCGGCATCGTCGACGCGTTCGCCGCCGCGGGCCTGCGGATCTTCGGGCCGACGGCGCGGGCCGCCCAGTTGGAGGGAAGCAAACTCTTCTGCAAGCAGATCCTCCACCGCGGCGACGTGCCGACGGCGATGTTCCGCGAGTTCCGGTCGGTCGCCGCCGCGCGGGACTTCCTCTCCGCCCGCGAGGACGTGCCCGTGGTCGTGAAGGCCGACGGGCTCGCGGCCGGCAAGGGGGTGTTCGTGTGCGACGACCGCGAGGCGGCCCTCGCCGCGGTCGAGACGCTCGGCAGCGATCCGCAGTTCGCGGCTGCGGCGCGGGGGATCCTCGTGGAGGAACGACTCGACGGCGTGGAAGTGAGCGTGATGGCGATCACCGACGGCCGCACGATCGTGACGCTGCCGCCGCTCCAGGACCACAAGGCCGCGTACGACGGCGACCAGGGGCCGAACACGGGGGGCATGGGCGCCTACTGCCCCACGCCGTTCGTCGACGACGGCCTGCTCGCCGACATCGAGGCCCGGATCCTCGTGCCCACCGTGCATGCCATGCGGCGGGCGAAGGTGCCGTTCCAGGGCGTGCTCTACGCCGGGCTGATGCTCACGGCCCAGGGCCCCAAGGTGCTCGAATTCAACGCGCGGTTCGGCGATCCGGAGTGCGAGGCGCTGCTGGTGCGGATGGAGTCGAGCCTGCTCGACCTGCTCGACGCGGCCGTCGATCGGCGGCTGGAGGAGGCCGAACCGCCCGCCTGGCGGGACGGCGCCAGCGTGACGGTGGTGATGGCCTCCGAGGGCTACCCCGGCCCGGTGCAGAAAGGCCGCCCGATCCGCGGCCTGGAGGCGGCCGCCGCGATTCCAGGCGTGGAGGTGTTTCACGCCGCCACGAAACTCGCGGCCGACGGCAGCGTGCTGACCGACGGCGGCCGGACGCTCGCCGTGACGGCCGTGGGCGATTCGCTCGCGCGGGCCAAGCTGCTCGCCTACTCGGGGGTGAAGGAGATCCGCTGGCCGGGCGCCTGGTGCCGCAAGGACATCTCCGACAAGGCGGCGGCTCTGGCCCGCGCCGGCGACCCGGGAGCGGCGGAATGAGACTGCGCGTCGGCATCGTGGGCCTGGGGTCGCAGTGGGACTCGCGCTACCTGCCCGCGCTGCGGGCGCTGGCCGACCGCTTCGAGGTGCGCGGAGTCTGCGAGCAGGTGGCGCACCTCGCCCAGCGGGCCGCCGGCGAACTGGGCGCGGTGGCGGTCGACGGCTACCGGGCCCTCGCCGGGCGCGACGACGTCGACGCCCTGCTCTATCTCTCCGACCAGTGGTACGGGGCCGCGCCCATCCTCGCGGCCTGCGACTTCGGCAAGGCCGTGTATTCGGCGATCTCGTTTCCCGTCGATGCGGAGGAGGCCGCCCTGCTCCGCAGCCGCGTCGAGGAGTCCGGCATCGCCTTCATGGCCGAACTGCCGCGGCGCTACGCCCCCGCCACGCTGCGCCTCAAGGAGTTGATCGCCACCCGCCTCGGCAGCCCGCGGATGCTGTTTTGCCACCGCCGCGTGCCGCTCTCACAGGCGACCGCGAGACCCCCGCGGGACCGGGCGAGCGAGGCCCGCGACCTGATGGAACTGGTCGACTGGTGCCGCTATGTGGCGGGCGAGGAGCCGACGAGCGTGGTGGCCGTGCGGCACGCCGAGGCGCCGGGCGGCGACGTCGACGACTACCAGATGATGAGCCTCGACTTCTCCAGGACCGGCCGGCCCGGCGACGGGGCGATCGCCCAGGTGAGTTGCGGCTACTACATGCCGCGCCAGTGGGAGGAGGCGGTCGGGTTCCGGCCCCCCCCCGCGCTGCAGGTGGTGTGTGAGCGGGGCATCGCGTTCGTCGACCTGCCGGTGAGCCTCGTGTGGTTCGACGGCGTGGGCCGCCACCAGGAGTCGCTCGAGAGCGAGCGGCCCGTGGGGGAGCACATGCTCCTCCAGTTCCACCGCAAGGTGACGAGCCTGGTGCGGGCGGTGAGCGGCCTCGACGACACCCTGCGGGCGATGCAGATCGTGCAGGCCGCCGCCACGAGCCAGGCCGAAGGCCGCCGCGTCGCGGTCTGACGCGCGTGCGCGCGTCGCTGGGCCCGCGCCGGCTTCGGGCTCCCCAGACCCCGTCGCCGGACGTTCGCTGCGCCCTCCGGGCTGCGCTCACTCCTAGCGACTTGCGCTGCGGCATCCATGCCCGCGCTGGTCGCTAAAGCCGGCGGCCGGGGCACTGGCGAGCCCGAAGCCTCCTCAACTGTGGGATTGCCGGGCTGGAGGCCCGGCTCTCGGGAGCGAACGGAGGTTCGCCAAGAAACCCGAGGCCAGGATGGCGAGGGGTTTCGTGAATACGGGAAGGCTCGGGGCTGCCCCTGCCGTTGAGCCGGCTTTAGCGACCAGCGAAGCCATGGATGGCGCAGCGCCAGTCGCTAGGAGTGAACGAAGCCCGGAAGGCGCAGTGAACGTCCGGCGAGACGGTACGGGGCAGCCCCGAGCCGGGTTGGGCGCGAACAGCCTCGAATACCAGTCTGAAGCGTTGCCTTATAGCGCCGCCACGACCAGGTCGCCGACTTCGCGCGTGCCGTGGCCCATCTTGCCCGCGGCCTGGCTCTTCATCTTCGTGCCCGTGACGCTCGCCACGGCCTTGTCGATGCGGGCGCCCGCGACAGGGTGGCCCGAGTGCTCGAGGAGCATCGCCATGGCGTTGATCGCCGCGATCGGATTGATCACGTTCTGGCCGGTGTACTTGGGGGCGCTGCCTCCCATCGGCTCGAACATGCTCACGCCCCCCTGGTCGGGATTGAGGTTGGCGCCGGCCGCCACGCCCATGCCGCCCTGGAGGATGCCGCCCAGGTCCGTGATGATGTCGCCGAACATGTTCGTCGTGACGATCACGTCGTAGGCGTCGGGGTTTTTCACCATCCACATGCAGCAGGCGTCGACGTGGTTGTAGTCGGTCTTCACGTCGGGGTAGTCCTTCGCCACGTCCTGGAACGTGCGCCACCAGAGGTCGTGGCCGAACGTGAGCA
>RGVT01000018.1 GCA_010027105.1 Planctomycetia bacterium | reverse complement strand
CGTGCGGCCGGCGAGGCCGTTGGCGAGCAGGTCGCGGTAGAAGGTCGTGACGACCGGGTCGATCGCGGGCAGGGCGTCGATCGCCGCCTCCAGACCACGACCGCGCTCGAAGCCCGGAAACCGCCCCAACTGACCGCAGAGGTCGAGGGCCAGCATCGTGCGCACGCACTTCTCGCAGCGGCCGCAGTTCATCCGGTCGCCCACGTTCCTCCAGCAGACCCGCAGGTGACGCTGCACGAGCGGCGCCGCCGCGATCGTGCGGATCTTCTCGAGCCGCGTCGTCTCAGGCGCCACGTGCTCGATCTCGACCCCGGCGGAGCCGTGCAGCCAGTCCGTCGCCGCGCGGGCCCCCACCTCGGGATCCTCGCAGCCCAGCCCGTCGGAGGAGATCAACAACCGGGCGACGACCGGGGAGAGGAGGTGGCCGGCGGCCGCGAGCGCCCCGCCGAACGACCTCAGCCACGGCGCCGCGCGGTGGAGCGGATGCCGCCGCAGGTTGGTGCGGATGACCACGGGCCGTGTGCCCGTCTCGGCGGCGACCTCGCCGAGCAGCCGCGCGACCGCCGAGGCCCGGCGTCGCTCGCGGAGTTTCACGTCGTAGCCGACGACGTACGCGAGCACGTCGATTCGCCGCCCGGCCGCCAGGAGCGTGTGGAAGGCGTCGACGCCGCCGCTGAAGCAGAGCGCCGTGCCCGAGCCGTGCGGACCGGGGCGACCCGCCGGCAGCGCGTGCGCACCCGGCGCGTCGGGATACCAGAGGTGCCGAAACGCCGTGACGAGCCGCGGCAGGCGGGCGGCCCAGGTGTCGCACACGCCCGACCGCACCGTGAGCAGCCGGCCGGCGTGCATGGCCGGCACGAGAAATCCCGCGGCGAACGCCTCCGGAGCGGGCTCGAGCCCCACGTCGTCGGATTCGAACCACACGCTCCGGCCGGCGATGTCGGCCGCGACACGCCGGCCCTCCCGGCGGGCGGCCGCCACCTCGATGTCACGACTTCCCGGGATCGTCCCGTGGTCGAAGGGCCACATCGGGTCACGCCGCGATGCGCCGGCGTTCCCGGAACGCCGCCGGCAGAGAGAGCGGAACCACGCGGGCGGCGTCGTCGGGTTTGACGAGGCCATCCCGGCAGAACGTGGGCCGGGTCGGGTCGTCGACATACCACCTGTTGGCCGTGCCGATCCCGTTGCGGACGAACGTGGCGGCCGGCTCGTGCCAGAGGTGGATCGCCGCCGTCCGGTGGAGGATCGTCCGCGAGCGCACGCCGGCTCGTGCCAGCCGCCACTGGAGATCGACGTCCTCGAGCCCCCACCCCACGAACCGTTCGTCGAACCCGTTGACACGCTCGAAATCGCTCCGCCACAGGGCCATGTTGCTGCCCGACACACGTGGCCGGAGCGGCACCCGCAGCATCTGGTAGACCTTGGCCCGCAGCGCCTTGACGGCGATCCGCCGCCGCTCGCCCCGGGGCACGAACGCCCCGGAGCCACCCTCGCGGATCGAGCGCGCGTCGAGGCGCTTCGAGACCGCCGGATCGAGCCTGAAACAGTCGCCGGCGACGATCCAGCCCGGCCGCCGTTCCTCGAGGTGGATCCGGAGGTGATCGGGCGGCAAGACGCAGTCGCCGTCGGTGAACAGGATGTACGGGGCCGTCGATGCGGCCGCACCCTCGTTGCGGCAGCGGGCCAGGCGGAACCCGGCGTGATCGTGCGTGGTGAACGACAGCGGATACGACACGCTCCCCGCGAGCGCTGACACCAGCCGCGTCGTGCCGTCGCGCGACCCGTCGTCGGTGACGACCACCTCGAACCGGCCGGCCACGCCACGCTGCACGTCGAGCGCCACGAGGCAGCGGCGCAGGTGCGCCGGCCGCTCGAACGTCGACCGCCAGTTCGACGGCCATGCGCGAATTGGTCCTGCCGGAAGAACGGGGGAACGTGGCGAGGCACGTCCCGCATGCTTCATCGACAACCGGCACGGGAATTCGCGGAAATTCAGGCGTGCATCCGCGGGCGGCGGCGCGCCCGGGCGGCGGCGGCGGCCTGGGAATCTCACCGAGGCCGGCGCGGCTGGGGTGGCCCCGCGAGACGGGCAGGCCCGGGAGGCTGCGCTGCGGGGCCCGTCGCCGGCGCCGCGACCCTTGCCCGCCCGCGTAGACTTCCTGCGGACGACCTTTCCGGCATGCATGCCACACGCCGCCCATGCATGCACCCCCGCTCAACCGGATCGCGTTCGTCGGCAACTACGTGCCGCGCCGCTGCGGCATCGCCACCTACACCGCCGACCTGCGGGCGGCCGTGTCGGCGCGTCTGCCCGGCGCGGAGTGCCTCGTGGTGCCGATGAACGACGGCACCGCCTGCTACGACTACCCTCCCGAGGTTGCGTTCGAGGTGCGGGCCGACGACCCCGCGGGCTACGAGCGGGCGGCCGCGTTCCTGAACCTCTGGAACGCCGACGTCGTGTCGCTGCAGCACGAATACGGCATCTTCGGCGGCGAGGCGGGGGGCCACGTGCTCGCGCTTTTGCAGCAGCTCCGCGCGCCGGTGCACACGACGCTCCACACCGTGCTCGCCCGCCCCTCGGCCGCGCAGCGGCGGGTGATGGACGGGGTGATCCACTTCTCGGCCCGCCTGGCCGTGATGACCGACCGCGGCCGCGCCCTGCTCCACGACGTCTACGGCGTGGCCGCCGACCGCGTCGACGTGATCCCCCACGGCATTCCGGACGTGCCGCTCGAGCCGGCCGACCCGCACAAGCCGCGGCTCGCGCTCGAGGGCCGCCGCGTGCTGCTCACGTTCGGCCTGCTCTCGCCCGCCAAGGGGATCGAGCACGTGATCGAGGCCCTCCCGCCGATCGTGGCCCGCCATCCCGACGTGCTCTACGTGGTGCTCGGCGCCACGCACCCGCACCTCGTGGCCCGCGAGGGGGAGCGCTACCGCCGCGAGCTCGAGCGGCTCGCCGCCGCGCTCGGCGTGGAGCGGCACGTGGCGTTCCACGACCGCTACGTCGACATGCCCGAGCTGCTCGCCTTCCTCGCCGCGGCCGACATCTACGTCACGCCCTACCTCGGCGAAGACCAGATCACCTCCGGAACCCTCGCCTACGCCTTCGGCTGCGGCAAGCCGGTGGTGTCCACGCCCTACTGGCACGCCCAGGAACTGCTCGCCGGCGGCAGCGGCGTGATCGTGCCGTTCGGCACCCCCGCGGCGATCGCCACGGCCGTCTGCGACCTGCTCGGCGACGAGACCCGGCGCCGCGCCCTCTGCACGCGGGCCTGGCGGCTCGGCCGCGAGATGGTGTGGAGCCGCGTGGCCGGCCGCTACGACGCGGCGCTGCGGCTGGCCCGCGGGAGCGTCGCCGTGAAGGCCCGCCGCAGCCGCGACGGCCGGCCGGCCCGCCGCACCGGCCCGAGCCCCGGCCGCGGCACGAGCTGCCGCCGCTGCGGCTCGACCACCTCCTGCGGCTCACCGACCCCACCGGCCTCCTCCAGCACGCGACGTTCGACGTGCCGAGCGCCGCCGACGGCTACTGCACCGACGACAACGCCCGGGCCCTGGCCCTCATGGTGCAGCTCGACGTGCGGTTCGACGATCGTGGCCTCGGCTCGCAGGCCACGGCCCCCGCGGCGGCCACCTACGCCACGTTCCTCGGCCACGCCTTCCTGCCCGGGTCGGGTCGATTTCGGAACTTCTTCTCCTACGACCGCCGCTGGCTCGACGACGGCGGCAGCGACGACTGCCTCGGCCGGGCCGTGGTGGCGCTCGGCACCTGCATCGGCCGCGGCCGTCGCGCCGGCCTGCAGGCCTGGGCGATGCGGTTGTTCGCCCCCGCCCTCGACGCGGTCCTAGACACGACGAGCCCGCGGGCCTGGGCGCTCGGCATCATCGGCATCCAGGAATACCTGTACCGGCTCGACGGCGACCGCCGCGTGGCGGGGGCGCGGAAGCAGCTCACCGCCCGGCTGCTCGACCTGAAGCGCGCCCACGCGGGCCCCGGCTGGCCCTGGCCGGAGGACGTGCTGGCCTACGACAACGCCCGTCTCTGCCAGGCGCTCGTCTCCAGCGGCCGCTGGACGGCCGACCGCGCGGCGCTCGACGCCGGTCTCGAGATGCTCGAGTGGCTCACGACGGTGCAGCGGTCGCCGACGGGTCGGTTCGCGCCGGTGGGGAGCCGCGGCTTCTTCCCCCGGGGCGGCACGGCGGCGGCGTTCGACCAGCAGCCCCTCGAGGCCCAGGCCACGATCGCCGCCTGCCTCGAGGCCTGGCACGCCACCGGCGACGCGGCCTGGGCCGACCGCGCGTGGGAGGCGTTCGACTGGTTCCTCGGCCACAACGTCGTCGGCCTGGCCCTCTGCGACCCGGCGACGGGCGGCTGCCGCGACGGCCTCCTCGAGGACCGCACCAACGACAACCAGGGGGCCGAGTCGACGCTCGCCTGGCTCGGCTCGCTCGCCGACATGCATTCCCTCGTCACCCCCGCGCCATCCCGCCATGAACGTCACCCGCACCGGAGTGCTCCTGCGGCCCAACAACGCCCGCGTGCTCTACCGGCCCTTCGAGCCGCAGCATCCCCAGCGGGCGATGAAGATCATCGGCCGGATCATGGCGCTCGCCGATGACGAGGCGGAGCGGCTGATCGGGGAGGTGCTCGCGGAATTTCACGGCCGTCACCAGCGGCTGCTCGCCTTTTTCCGCGAGCGCTACGAGGCCGTCCGCCACCACCTGCTCACCGACGCGCCGCTGGGCGAGGCCCGGCAGCTCCTGATCGGGTCGTACTTCACCCAGGAATACGCCCTCGAGAGCGCCGCGCTCTTCAATCCCTCGATCGTCTGGCACCCGCGGCAGGAGGGGCTGCCGCCGGGCACCCGGCGATTCATCCTCACGCTGCGGGCCACGGGCGAGGGGCACGTGTCGAGCGTGGGCTTCCGCACGGGCACGGTCGACTCCGCCGGCACGATCACGCTCGCGGCCCCCACCGGCTTCGTGACCGCGCCGCACGTCGTGGCCGACAGCCGCTACGAGAAGCCGCTCTTCCTGTGCAAGCTCGCCGAGCTCGGCATCGTGGACGGCGTCGTGGACCTCGTGTTCGACGCCCTCCCCGATCACTTCACGCTCGCCGACCTCGAGGCCGCGCTCGCCCAGGCCTCGCGGCAGCGGCGGGTGCCACGCAAGGAATGGGAGCCGTTCACCACCGCGATCCTGGCGCTCGCGCGGGCCAACTACGAGATCGCCTGCGACGCCGAGTCGGACATCTCCGAGCGGGTGATCTTCCCCTACTCGCCGGCCGAGACCAACGGCATCGAGGACGCCCGCTTCGTGCGGTTCGAGGAGCCCGACGGCACGGTCCGCTACTACGCCACCTGCACCGCCTTCGACGGCAGCGTGATGCTGCCGCAGTTCCTCGCCACCGACGACTTCCTGCACTTCAAGATGAGCACGCTCAACGGACCGGCGATCGCCAACAAGGGCCTCGCGCTGTTTCCGCGGCGGATCAACGGGGCCTACGCCATGCTCTCCCGGCAGGACGGCGAGAACGTGTTTGTGATGCAGTCCGACATGCTCCACTTCTGGCACACGAAGCGGCTGGTGCTCCGGCCCACGCAGCCGTGGGAGTTCGTGCAGGTGGGCAACTGCGGCTCCCCGATCGAGACGCCGCGGGGCTGGCTCGTGCTCACGCACGGCGTGGGGCCGATGCGGAAGTACGCGATCGGCGCCGCCCTGCTCGATCTCGACGACCCCACGAAGGTGCTCGGCCGCCTCCACGAGCCGCTGCTCAGCCCGGACGAGAACGAGCGGGCGGGCTACGTGCCGAACGTCGTCTACAGCTGCGGCGCCCTCCTCCACGAGGGCCTGCTCGTGATCCCCTACTCGATGAGCGACTTCGCCACGACGTTCGCCACGGTGCCCCTGGCCGACGTCCTCACGGCGCTGCGGGCGTGACGCCCGTGGGGAACACCGACAGGCTGAAGCCTGTCGTCCGTGGGATGACAGGCTGAAGCCTGTCCTACGTGGGATGACAGGCTGAAGCCTGTCCTACTTTTTTTTCTTCTTCTTGGCGGCCTTCGGTCGGCGCTTGGCCCGCTTCTGCCGGGCCCGGGCCGCCGCGGCGACCTCGTCGAGAAACTCGTGCGCCTCGGCCGCGAGGGCTTCGGCCGACACCGGCTCCACCTCGTCGATGATGAACAGCGCGAGTTCGCCGCGCCGCTGGGCGTCGGCGAGCGTCTTGTATTCCTCGAGCGAGAGGTCGTCGTGGTCGTCGTCCTCGCTCGTGAGAAACTCGAAGCCCACCCGCGCCTTGGGGTCCCAGCCGTCGATGTGGAACTCCACGCCGTACTCGCGGAACAGCTGGTTGCGCTTGATCGCGTAGCCCCGGGCGCGGAACAGCCTGGCCAGAAGGTCGCAGCCGTCGAACTCGGAAAGTGTCTCGGACATGGCGTGGGCCCTGAGGGAGTGGTGCGTGACCCGGGCGGAAAGCCGCGGGAAGGATAGCGGATCGCCGCCCCCGCGGGCCAACCCGCCGCGGCGGCCCGCACGGCCGGGGATGACAGCCTCCCCCTGAGCGGGGTATCCTCGTCGTAGCAGGCTCGTTCAGCCCGCCTCCCGGGAGCATTTCGCCATGTCGCTGCGTGCGTCGCTCGTCGTCGCGGTCCTCTGTGGATTCGTCCCTCTCCCGGTGAGCGCGGGCAACCCCTCGGCGCCCGCGCCCCCGCACGCCGGCAGCGCCCCTCCCCGCACCGGCACGACCACCCCCTTCGGCTCCGGCTCGATCACGCACCGCACCGACGGCTCGTCGAGCCAGACACGCCCGTTCGGCTCGGGCTCGATCACCACGGAGCGCACCCGCGACGGCCACACGATCACCGGTCAGACGCAGAAGTTCGGCTCGGGAACGATCACGCGGTGGTCCGACGGCACGACCACGCAGACGCGCCCCTTCGGCTCGGGCTCGCTCGTCACCGAGACCGACCGCTCCGGCCGCACCGTCACCGGCCAGACGCAGAAGTTCGGCTCCGGCTCGATCACCCGCCGTTCCGACGGCTCGTCGAGCCAGACCTCCCCCTTCGGCACCGGCACGCTCCAGCGCGACACCCCCGCCCGCAAGTAGGACAGGCTTCAGCCTGTCAATCCCGTAGGACAGGCTTCAGCCTGTCAATCCCGTAGGACAGGCTTCAGCCTGTCGGCATACATGACAGGCTGAAGCCTGTCCTACGGGGCGTTCCATTCGCCGCACCAGTCGGCGACGTCGGTGTGGGGCCACACGCCCACGTGCACGAGTTTGTCGTCGCCCACCTCGGGCACCGTGGGGGGCATCCGCCGGCACTGCCCCCAGCTGCCCCGTGGGTCGTCCCCCGCGGCGCGCTTCCAGAACCGGCAGGTGCCGCACGACTGCCCGCCTCGATCGGTGCAGAGCGCGTCGTCCATGCCGCCTCCGCCTACCGATCGCCGGCCGCGTCGGGCGGGACCGGCTTCGGGTTGAGGTCAACCCACACCTCGTCGCCGACCGCGACCCTCACGAACGGCTCGGGGTCGAACTCCACCTCCAGGCTGCCGCTCACGCGGTTCCACTCCACGCGCGTCACCCGGCCGACGATCCGCGGTTCGGTGCCGGCGGTGCGGTAGACGGCGTCGCCGAGGGCCACGTTCGGCCGCACGGTGAGGCCGCCGTCGCGACCCACGTGCGACGGCGTGTCGCCCAGGTATTCGGAGTCGTGGCTCTCGGTCACCTCGAACTCGAACCGCGTGCCGTGCGGAGCGAGCTGCAGGGAGGCCTGCGCGTCGGCCGCGGGAGCGCTCACCGCATTCCCGGCCACGATCAGAACCGCCGCCATCGAGGCCCTCGCGAGACCGGCGGGGGAAACGCAAGACGGGACTCGTCGCTGCATGGTGGCTCCTCTCGGGACGGGCGTGATCGGTTGACCAGCGAGCCTACCGCCGGCGCCGGTCCGTCACAACGGCCGCGGGCCCGGCGCGGCCCTCAGAGCGCGAGCCCGGCCCATGCGAGCAGGGCCGCCGCGGCCACGATCGCGGCATCGAGGCCCCGTCGCCGCGGGCACCCGACCCGCATGGCCGTGACTCCCGCGAGGATGGCCGCCGCCACGGCGAACTCCACGGCCAGCACCCGCGCGGTCGCCTGCTGGATCGAGCGGATCGCGAGGAACGTCGCCACGACGCCGCCTCCCCCCGCCAGGCCCCACGCCGGCCCGCGAGTTCCGAGCCCGCAGGCGACGGCCGCCGCCAGGTGCATGGTGTAGGGGAAGAAGAATTCGCGGTCGCCGGTGGCCCGCGACAGCCCGAGCCACACGAGGGCCGGGGCGAGAAGCGCGATCGTGCCGCCGCGCGGCCCGGCGCCCATCGCGAGCAGAAACGCCGCCACCCCCACGAGCGTCCACGGCGGCCCGCCACACACCTGGGCGATCGCCAGAAAGAGAATCTCTCCGAGGATGAACGCCGTGCGTGCCATTCGTCGTGCCTCGCTGCGGTTGTCGGGCGGCCGCGTCGGCCACGATAATGCCCGTCGCCGACCGAGTGAACCCGCCGCCGGAAATCGACACGACCATGCCCGGCCTCGACGGCCCGCCGCCGGAAATCGACGTCCTGATCGGCCGGCTCACCGCGGCTGACGCCGCCACGCGGGCCGACGCGGCGGAGCGGCTGTGCCGCGCGGGCCGCGAGGCGGTCGCGGCGGCCGTGCCGCTCGTGAAGGCCTGCGGCGACGCCGACGAGCAGGTCCGCGAGTGGACCGTGGCGGCCCTCGAAGACCTCGGGGCTCCGCCGCCGAACACCGTCGCCGACCTCGTGCCGCTGGTGAGCAGCGACCATGCGCTCGTGGCCTACTGGGCGACCACTCTGCTCGGGCGGTCTGGGAGGGATGCGGCGGCGGCGACGGCCGCGCTCGCCGGCTGCCTCGATGCGGCGCCGGATCGGGCGGTGGCCGAGCGGGCGGCGTGGGCGCTCGGCAGGATCGGCCCCGCAGCGGGCTCCGCGCGGGCGGCCCTCGAGCGGGCGGCGGCGGCATCCGACCCGCGACTGGCACGCCTTGCCCAGGAAGCCCTGACCGCCATCGGCGGGTAGCCGGTCAAACTGCTCCACCGCCGGAAGGGCACGGCACGCCCCCGCGGCCGCGCGACCGATACGAAGGGGGTGAACGCCGCATTCCGCTCCAGGCATGCCGGGCCCCCTCCGCGCCGTCGTCCGACGGCCGCGCTCCTCCTCGCCGCGCTCGTGGCCTGCTGCGCCTCCGCCGCCCGGGCCCAGTACGCCGCCCCCACGATCCCGGTGCAGAAGCCCGCCGGAGCGATCCTCGTGGCGAGCTTCAACATCCAGGTGTTCGGCGAGTCGAAGATGGCCAAGCGGCAGGTGGTGGAGGTGCTCGCCCGCGTGGTCCGCCAGTTCGACATCGTCGCGATCCAGGAGGTGCGGGCCAAGTCGGACGACGTCGTGCCCTCGTTCGTGCGGATCGTGAACGCCGACGGCAGCCGCTACCACTACGTGATCGGCCCCCGCGAGGGGCGCACGGTGAGCAAGGAGCAGTATGCGTTCATCTACGACACGACCCGGATCGAGGTCGATCCGGCGAGCGTGGGCGTCGTCCCGAATCCGCAGAACAGCCTCCATCGCCCGCCGCTGCACGCCCGCTTCCGCACCCGGATCACGCCCGCGGAGATGGCGTTCACGTTCTGGCTCGTCGACATCCACACCGACCCCGACGAGGTGCCGCAGGAGCTCGAGGCCCTCGTGGGCGTGTTCCAGGCGATGCAGGCGGCGCGGCCCGACGAGGACGACGTGATCCTGCTCGGCGACCTGAACGCCGGCCCGCCCGAGTTCAAGGCGTTCCAGCGGATCCCCGGCGTCACCTGGGCCGTGTCGGGCGTGACCACGAACACCCGCCGCACGAAGACCTACGACAACCTCGTGTTCACGCGGCCGGCCACGAGCGAGTATCTCGGCGGCTGGGGCGTGCTCGACCTGCAGGCCACGTTCGGCCTGCCGCTCGAGCACGCCCTCGAGGTGTCGGACCACAATCCCGTGTGGGGTGCGTTCTACCCCGCCGAGGTCCGCGGCCAGGGGCTGCCGCCGATGGCCGGCACCGTGCCGGTGCGGCGCTGACCGCCCCCGGGGGCCGGGCCCGCGATTACCCGGCGACGTAGGCAGCGCCCCGCATCACGTGGACGTCCGCCACCCAGGCGATGACGGCGTAGTGCTCGAAGTAGGTGTGCGAGACATACGTGAGGATCTTCTCGGCGACGTCCGTCGGCACGACGAACTCGCATTTGGTCGTCCGCGACGCCCCGGTCACGATCACGTTGCGGGCGCTCCGCGATCCCTGGCCGACCACCTCGCTGAGCGTGTAGCCGCTGGCTCCGAGCTTCAGACCCTCCTTGGCGATGTCTTCCATGACGACGGTCTCGCCGACCACGGTCACGAGTTTGAGGGCATAGAGTTGCATGTCGTCTGCTCCTGGCGGTGTGGGTGACTACCCCGACCTCCGGGCATTCTAGGCCGGAGGACTCAGACTGCTCCAATCCACTTGGCCATCTCGAAGTAGATCGGGATACCGAACGCGATGTTGAAGGGAAACGTGATCGCCAGCGCCGCCGTGATCGAGAGCGTGGGGTTCGCCTCCGGCAGCGTGAGCCGCACCGCCGGCGGGGCCGCGATGTAGGAGGCGCTCGCGACGATCGCCCCGAGCACCGTGCAGCCGCCCAGGTTCAGCCCGGCAAGGTGGCCCAGATACACGCCGAAAAAACCGTGGAGGAGCGGCATGAGGATGCCGAACGCCACGAGGAACGGACCCACCCGTACGAGATCGCTGAGCCGCTCCCCCGCCACGAGCCCCATCTCCAGCAGGAAGATACAGAGGCAGCCGCGGAACAGCATCCCCTTGCTCTGGAAGAAGTCGAAGAACGGCTGGAAACCCTTCGGATCCATGAACAGGGTCGACACGAAACCGATCACGAGCAGCCCCGCCATCAGCATGATCGACTGCCCCGTGACCACCTCGTAGAGTGCCTCGCCGAGCTTCGACTCCCTGACGGGCTGGCCGACGGCCGCTGCCCTGGCGGCCCGCTCGCGTGCGGAGAGCGCGGCCCCGAGAACCAGCGCGATCGCGATCCCGGGGCACTCGAGGATCGTGACCAGCGTGGGTAGGAAACTGTTGGCGGGATGCTGCGTCTGCTCCACGAAGGAGTTGGCGACGGCGTAGGTGACCGCCGAGGTGCTGCCATAATGGGCGGCTATGCCCGCCGAGTCGGCGACCGACAGGCCGCCGAGATAGCGGAGTACGAGGAACGACGTGATCGGAGTCACGCAGCCGAGGAACAGCGTCACGAGCGCCGGCTTCCAGATCGTCGCGACGCCGTGCATCTGGTACTCGTGGGCCAGCTCGTGGCCGCCGATGAACCCGATCGACATGAGCAGGAAGATGGCGATCGAGAGATACAGCTCCTTGGGAATCTTGATCCCGCCGTGGATCCGCGTGCAGATGATGCCGAGCAGGAAGCAGAGCGGGATCGGCGTGAGCAGATTTCGCTCGAGCGATTGGAGGATCCGGGACAACTGCTCGGCGCTGACAACCGCGGGCAACGCCGGGATGTGGCCGGCCAGCACCAGACAGGGCATCGTCGTCATGGAGGGGTTCCTTTCACGTCAGGGATCGATCACGCCCGCAGGCCCGCTCGACTGCGGCCCGCCGTGCTCCACGGGGGCGGCTGCCCGGCGGCCCGTGGTTCCGGAGGTGCGCAGCACCCCCTCGGCCGCCGACTCGAGCGTCCGGACGAGCGGCCCCGGCCAGAGCCCGAGTACGAACAGCGGCACGGCCAACGCCGCGAGCGACACCCGCTCGCGCCGCAGGAGTGCGTGGGTCGGCCCGTCGGCCGGCGGGGAGCCGCCGAATACGTGGAACCAGGCCCGCATCACGGCGATGCCCGAGATCACGGTCGATGCGATCACCATCAGGCCGGCGCCGAGATGGTCGTCGAGGCTGCCGGAGACGATCAGGTCGTCGGCGACGAACGAGAGCGTGCCCGGCAGGCCGATCGAGGCCATGCCGAAGAGCAGGAAGAACGCGGCGAGCCCCGGTGCATCCTGGTACCGCCCCTGCAGGCACTCGAGCGAGACGTCGCCGGCCCGGCTTTCGATCGCCCAGGTCACGAGACCGATCCCGGTGATCGCCAGCCCGCTCGACACCCACACGCAGAACGCGCCGTTGAGCTCCATCGGGGCCGTGCCGGAAAGACCGGCGAGCACGAGCGCCGACTGGCTCATGGCGAACGCGCCGATGAACCCGCGGAGATCCCGCTGCGCCAGCGCGAGCGCGGCGCCGTAGACCGCCGTGACGAGCGCCAGCATCGACAACACATCCAGCTCGTGCGGCACGCCGTCGGCGTGGCCGACGAGCAGACGGACCGCCGTGTAGGCCGCCACCTGTGGCATGGTGGCGGCGAGCGCCGTCGACATCGGCGCGCCGGCGTAGAGGGCCGGATACCAGGAATGGAAGGGCACGATGCCCTTGCGAATCATGACGGCGGTCGCCACGAGCCACCCGCCGGCCGTGCCGAGCGCACCGCTCGATCGCTCCCAGGGCGGATCGACGACGAGCAGGCACGTGCCGGCGGCCATGCAGACAAGCGCGGCCGACATGTAGATCGCGAACACCCGGGCTGCGGGCCGGCCTCCGGGGGTGACGCGGGCCGCACGCCACGTGGGCTGGGCCGTGGCGATCCACAGGGCCACCAACGCGAGCGGGTGCGAGGTGGCGAACAGCGCGAGCGTGGCCGCGAGCCCGGTCAGCGTGCGGCGGATCGCCGGGCCATCGAGCACCCGCCGCGGCGTCACGAGCAGGATGGCGGTGGCGAGGAAGGCGGCGTAGGGCATGAGCAGTGCGTTGAGCCCGTCGATGTAGACCATCCTGCCGCCCCCGAGCGCGGCGCCGTAGCCCACGGAGCCGCCGTCGCCGGTCTGCCAGGCGACCGACACCGCCACGCTCGCCGCGAGCGCGGCCGCGGACGCCGCCACGGCGACGAACCGGGGCGCTCGCCCGGCGATCCCCACCGCCGCCGCCCCGGCACCGACGAGCGGCGCCGCGACGGCGGCGCCGACGCCGGCCAGCAGCCAGCCATGGGCGTCTTCGATGCCTGCCGCCGCGATCATCGCCGCGCCTCCGGTGCACGCCCGGCCAGCCATGCAATCCACCGCCTCTCCGCGACGGCCGCGACGACGAGCGCCCGCAGCACCGGGCCGGTGAAGATTCTGCCCACGGCCATCTCCTCGTAGCCGCGGTCGAGGGCGATCCGATACAGCGACCGTTGCCACGCCGCCGGCAGAAGGCTGATGGGCCACAGCCCGCCGGCTCCCGGGTGCCCTCCCAGCGCCGCCTCGAGTTCGTGGCGATCGTGGAGCGCCGATGGCGACCGCAGAATCTGCAGGCTGCGCACGATCGCGTGCCCGACGACGTGCACCAGCGGGACCACGTGCCACCCCAGCCCGATTTCCACGAGGATCAGCGACGCCTGGGTCATCGACGCGTACGCCAGCACGCTCTTGAGGTCGGTCTGTACCCGCCCGACGAGGCTCGCGTGGAGCGCGGAGCCCGTCCCGAGCACCAGCAGGGCGACGCGGGCCGGCAACGCCTCTTCGAGCAGCGGCCCGCACCGCAGCAGCACGTAGGCCCCCGCGTGGATCGACAGGGCACCGTAGAAGATCGCGCTCGAGGGCGTCGGTCCCTCCATCGCCCGCGGCAGCCACCCCGAGAACGGCACCTGCGCGGTCTTGCCGAGCGACGCGAAGACGAGCAGCAGGGCCACCACCGTGGCCGTCGCCTGGGGCACGAGGCACGTGCCGCCCGGCCACTCGATCGTGAACGCCCGCTCGAAGTCGCCCGATCCGACCGCCCGATGGATGACGACGCTCGCCGCGAGGAGCCCGACGTCGCAGATGCGGTAGGTCGTGAACGCCCGGAGGGCCGCCCGCACGGCGTTGGCGCGTTCGTGGAAGAAGCCGATGAGCAGGGCCGACGAGATGCCTACGAACTCCCAGCCCGCGAAGAGGATGTCGATGCTGTCGGCCAGCACCATGAGGTTCATGCCCGTTCCGAAGAGCGCCAGCAGGATGAAGAACCGGGTGAATCCCGGCTCCCGGTGGAGATACTTGCCCGCGAAGGCGTTCACGAGCCAGCACAGGCCGCTTGAAAAGCAGACGTAGGGCTCCGACAGGGCATCGGCCACGAGGTGGATCGTGGCCTCGTGGTGCCCCACGGCGAACCACGTGGCCACGTGCACGATCTCCGGGGTGAAGCCGCGGCCGGCGAGGATGGCGAGCGTGGAGGCCCCGGCGAGGAAGCCGCCGCCGAAGCCTGCGGCCACGATCCGCGCGGTCGTCCGCTCGTCGAGCGGACGACCGAGAAGCGCGGGCAGCCCGATCGCCGCCAGGGCCGCCGCCGGTGCTGCCAGCTGCGTTACCACCAGCAGCACGATCAGGTCGTGCCCCGTCATGCGTCGCCCCCCTCGCGCCGCCCGTCGAGCGGCGCCAGACCCGCGGCCACGCGGGCGGGCGGCAGGTGCCCGCGGTGCCCCCGGTACCAGTCGACCGATCGCTCGACCGCGGCGAGATGCGGGCTCTCGGGGACGTGCGGCCGGAAACGGCCCTTCTCGAAGACCGTCAGTGCGCCCGTGCGGGGATGCCAGCTCACGAGCTGCACCCAGCCCCGCAGCACCAGCCTCTCGACGGCCGGCACCCGCGCCGCCGCCGCGAGGATCGCCTCCGGCGCGGCGTCGACCACGATCAGGAGCCGCAGCGGCTCGTGGATTTCCACCATCTGCCACGGCAGGCCCGTGCGCAGGTCGCTGGCATGACCGTCCATCACGCCGATCAGGCCGGTGATGTTGTGGGGCAGCTTCGTGCCGGCGCCGTAGCCCAGGCGGTCGACGGTGGAGAAAAAGTATTCGAGATTGATGCCCGCCCCCACCGGCCCGACGGCCGCGAGTGTGCGCGTGAGGATGTCGCCGGCGGCGTCGCCGACCGGATCGTAGGAGATCAGGAACGCCCGGCGGTCGAGGAACAGGCCGCGGGTCCGCCAGCGGCGCCCGATCACGGCGATCGCGTTGGTGGCGTGTCCGAGTTCGGGCCGCACCTGCGCGAGATCGACGCTTCTGGCCTCCACGTGTGCCAAGGCGGCCTGGGGCGAGAGGCCGAACCCGGCCGACTCGAACCGCCGGCACCGTTCATGGGCGTCGAGGGCGGTCGCCTTCGCGCACGCGGCCTTGAGCCGCCCCATGTCGTCGCCATGTCCGGCGGGTAGGCCCTCGACGTCGAACCACGTGATTTGGTCGGAGCAGGTGTCGATCATGCCGCCCACGAACCGCGTCTCGGCGGGGATCTCCAGGCCCTCGCGGGCGAGCAGGGCCCGCACCCGCGGGTCGTTGGCCATCAGGGCGAAGGCCCGGGCATTGGGCCCCCCTTTGCCGCCGCCGCACGCCCCGCAGTCGTAGGCGCTCTCGTGGGGATTGTTGCGGCTCGACGAGCCGTGCCCGAGCACGGCGACGATCCGCGCCAGCCGGGCGGTGAGGCCGATATCCTCCAGCACGCGGCGGACGCAGCCCGCCATCTCGGCGACGTCGAAGCCGGGCAGCGTGCCGTCGTCGAGGGGACCGACGGCCGCGTCGCGCCGCAGGTCGAGCCGGGTGGAAATGCGACGACGGGTGAGTTCGGCGGCCGACCTGCCGATGCGCGCCGAGAGCCGCGGGAACACGACCCTGGCGACCAGCGGCACGGCGGCCACGCTGCCGGCGAGCGCCGTGAACAGCCCGCCCCCGAACAGGGTCCGCGAACCGGACGACAGGCTGCTGGTGAGCCGGCCGTAGCCGCGGCGCAGGCTCACGTGCCGCAGGTGGTCGGCGGTCGACCGCTCGTCCGGGACCTCGACGACAGTGTGGCCCGGCCGCATCACGATCGGACACAGCGGCGACGCGTGCCAGTCGTCGAGGCCGCGGTAGTACATCGGCACCGCGAAGAAGCCGGCGGTGCCGAACGTCTCGTAGCCGAGCCCGAGTTCCTCGAGGTGCCTCCGAAAAGACTCGCACCTCTCGTCGATGCAGAGGACGACCTGCCCGCGCGGGGCGGCCGCCGGCGGCGGCACCGCGACGCCCACGTGCGAAGCCAGCGCGTCGAGCGTCGTGATCCGATGCCGCCGCTCGTACGCCAGATGAAACAGCCGCCGGCGCGTCGTCGCGTCGAACGACACGATCGCGCGCTCCAGCCGCAGCAGTTCCGAGTCGTCGAGCCCGCGGATGTCTCCTCCGGCGAGCCCCAGCAGTTGCGATACCTGGTGCAGCAGGAACGCCCTGGCCAGGGTTCCGGGGCCGCGGCGGGGCGGGTGGCGATCCTGGAGCTCGGAACGCCAGGCTCGAAGATCGATCCCGCCCGCCCTA
>RGVT01000170.1 GCA_010027105.1 Planctomycetia bacterium | reverse complement strand
CGCCCGCCGCGAGGTCGGCGCAGACGGTGGCGCCGGGCTCGTCAAGCCCCCGCGCCGAATCAGCGGAGAAACCGTCGTCTTCCGCGGCGCGAAACGAACGCATGGCCGATGGCGATCCCGGGGCGAACATGTCGCGGGCCGCGGGCGCGGCGCCGCGACGCTGGATTTTCAGGTGTTTTCTCCGAAAACCGTCGCTGCTGGCAAGTCGCACGTCGGAATGCCGCAGCTCACGCGCGCCGCAAAAAAAAATTTTCGTCGCCGACCGCGCCGGGTTTTTCGCGCGGGGCACGCTGATTCCGCGCGCATCGTCGGCACGACGCGCGCCGGGGGCCGAACCCGCGCTTGACATCCCACGCGCGGTTCTCACAATCCGCCCTCGATCGGTCGCGTGGTCGTGGCAGGTGCGGTTCGTTCTCACGGCGACTGACCAGGGAGACGTGCAGGGGCTCGCAGGAATCGATCCGGGCGGCCCGCGGTGCCAACTCGAAATTTTTGGGGGGCGACGACTTGAGGGATCGACAGTCGACGACCTTGGTCGTGGCCTGG
Source organism: Planctomycetia bacterium (assembly GCA_010027105.1). Lineage (GTDB taxonomy): Bacteria > Planctomycetota > Planctomycetia > Pirellulales > UBA1268 > RGVT01. The sequence goes on along the minus strand of RGVT01000170.1, from coordinate 5,669 downwards.
ATGTCCCCCCCGCTTTCGAGGCCGCAGCGGCCGATTTGCCCGCCGGGGGTGGCGGCGGCCTACAATCCGTGGACGACGTGAGGCCCCGGCGGGGCGACGATCCATGGCACGATGCCTCATCGGGTGCGGCTCGAATCAGGGGCGGCCGCTGCAGCACCTGGCCGAAGCCCTCGAGTTGCTCCGGGCAATGCCCGGTCTCTCGGTCGTCGCGGCCAGCCGGTTTCGCCGCACGCGTCCGGTCGGCGGGCCGCCCGGCCAGGAGGCGTTTCTCAACGGCGCCATCCTCGTCGACACCGCGTTCTCTCCCCGGGAACTGCTCGGCGTGCTCACGGCGGTCGAGAACACGCTCCACCGCGACCGCTCCGAGCGCTGGGGCCCGCGGTCGATCGACCTCGACCTGCTCCTCTACGAAGCCGCCGTCCTCGACGAGGCCGACCTCACCGTGCCGCATCCGCGCATGGCGACCCGCCGGTTCGTGCTCGAGCCCTGCGTCGAGATCGCGCCCGACTTCATCCACCCGCTGGCCGGCTGCTCGCTCCGCGACCTGCTCGACGACATCTCGCGGCCGCATCCGCACGTGGCGGTGGTCGGCGTGCCCGGCAGCGGCGCCCGCGAGGTGGCGGCGGCCGTGGCCGACGCGGTGCTCGCGCGGCCGCTCCACGCGCCGGCCTGCCTGCCGCCGCTGGCCGACGACGCGGCGACCTTCGAGCGCGGCTGGCTGGCGGCGGTCGCGGAGTGCGCCGCGGCGATCCATGCCGACGCCTGGCCCGACGACCCGCACGGCACCGTCGCCGACTTCTGGCTCGGCACGTTCCTCGTCGCCGCCGAGGGGCGGCTGCCGGCGGCGGACCGCGCGTTCCGCCGGCTCGCCGCGGGCACCGTGACACCGCACGTCGCGATCCTGCTCGTCGCCGACGCGGCCGTGCTCGAGGAGCGGCTCGCCTTCCGCAGCCGGCGCCCGCCCCCGCTCACCGACATGTTCTCCGACCTGGCCGGCGCCGCCACGGCCGTCGCCGACGCGCCGCCGCCGACCGGCGGGGTCGGGCCGCTGGTCGCGCTGCAGGAGCGGCTGCGCAGGCGGCTCCTGGAGCCGGGCCGCGACGCGGCCGACCGGCCGCGGGCCGTGGTCGTGGTTTCCGCCGACGACCTCGGTGCGGCGCTGGCCGAGGCGGTCGCGGCCGTCGACCCGCCGGCCGGCCGCGCGGGCGGCCCGCACCGCCTCCTGCATCCGCGCGGGATCGTCCTCCACGACAGGCGTCCGGCGGTCGGCCGGCGGGTCGGATTCGTGCCCACGATGGGCGCGCTGCACGCCGGGCACGCGAGCCTCGTGGCCGCCGCCGCAACCGCATGCGACGAGGTCGTGGTGTCGATCTTCGTGAACCCCACGCAGTTCGCCCCCCACGAGGACTTCGACCGCTACCCCCGGCCCCGCGCGGCCGACCTCGACCTGCTCGGCCGGCTCGGCGTGCACTGGGCGTTCGCGCCCACCGTGGAGGCCGTCTACCCGCAGGGCACGGAGCACAGGCTCGCCGTCGCCGGCCCGGCCCTCCCCTTCGAGGGCGCCGTGCGGCCGGGGCATTTCGCCGGGGTGGCGACCGTCGTCCGCCGGCTGTTCGACCTCGTGCCGGCCGACGCCGCCTACTTCGGAGCCAAGGACTGGCAGCAGACGCTCGTGGTGAAAGGGATGGTGCGCGAGTGCGGAATCCCGATCGAGATCGTGGTCTGCCCGACGGTGCGCGACGCCGACGGCCTCGCGCTGAGTTCCCGCAACGCCTACCTCTCCCCCGACGAACGGCGGCGGGCCGCCGCGCTCCCCGCCGGCCTGGCGGCGGCGGCGGCCTGCTGGGAGGCCGGTGCGGGCGTGGCCGCCGCCGAGGCGGCGCTGAGGCGGCCGCTCGAGGCGCAGGGCGTGGCCTGCGACTACGCCGCGATCGTCGACCCGGAGTCGCTCGGCCCGCTCGCCGACCCACGCGGCCCGGCGATCGCACTCGTGGCGGGCCGGCTCGGCTCGACGAGGCTCATCGACAACCTCGGACTCCCGCTGCGACCCCGCGGCATCTCGATGGCTGTCGAAAAGTCTGCCGTGTCGATGTGGCACACTGGTGGAGGGTAGGCGAGGGGGTCGGCGAACGCTCGAGGAGCCTTGGGCCGCCGCGGCCCACGCGACGAGACTTTTGCCGCCCCCGAGCCGGTGCGGCACGAAAGGCGCACGCGACCGAGCACACCGGAACGCAGTCACCATGCTCTCCACGCTGTTTCACATCCCGACGCGGCTCACCGTGGGCGGCCTGTCGCTGCCGCTCTTCGGCTGGGGTCTGCTGCTGGCCGTGTGGGCGCTGGCGGCGGTGGTGGTGGTCGGGCGGTCGGCGGTGCGGCACGGCTGGCGCGAGGCGGCACGGACGCGCGGCGTGCCGCTCGCGATCGTGGGGGCGCTCGTCGCCTTCATCCTCCCCGCGCTCGACGACGGGGCGGGGGTGCCCGTCCGCGGCTACGGCCTGATGCTGCTCGTGGCCGCGGCCGCCGGCACGTGGCTCTCGATCGTGCGCGGCCGCGCCGCGGGCTTCGACGCCGACACGATCCTCGCGCTGGCCACGGAGGTGTTTCTGTGGGGGCTCGTCGGCGCGCGGCTCTTCTACGTGATCGAATACCGCGCGCAGTTCCTCCCGCCGGGCCGCAGCCTCGTGGCCGCCCTGCCCGAGATCCTCAACATCGCGGCCGGCGGGCTCGTGGTGTTCGGCTCGCTGCCCACGGCGGCGCTGGCCGCGTGGCGGTTCGCCGCCCGGCGGGGGCTGCCGCTCCTGTCGCTGGCCGATTGCGTCGCACCGGGCCTGCTCCTCGGCCTCGCCATCGGCCGGATCGGCTGCTTCCTGAACGGCTGCTGCTACGGCGGCCCGTGCGACCTGCCGTGGGCCGTGCGGTTTCCGCCGCACAGCCCGCCGTGGCTCGACCAGGCGGCCCAGGGGCTCCTGCCGGCCGATGCCGCCGGCTGGAGCCTCCCGGTGCATCCGGCCCAGCTCTACGCCGCCCTGGACGCGGGGTTGCTCGCCGCCCTCGCCGTGGCGTTCACGCCGCTGGCCCGCCGGCCCGGCGAGGTGTTCGCCCTCGTGCTGACGCTGCACCCCGTTTCCCGGCTGCTGCTGGAGGCGATCCGGGTGGACGAGCCTCCGGCCCTGGGCACGCCGCTCTCGATTTCGCAGCTGGTGTCGGTGGTGCTCCTGGCCCTCGCGGCGGCTCTGTGGTGGTGGCTGTCGCGGCAGCCCGTCGCCCGGGTAGACTCCCTCGACACATTCGGCGGCGGCCTCGCCGCCGGAGGCGAGCCCTCCAGCCCCGTGAAGCCCTCCAGCCCCGATCGGAGCCCCGTTGCATGACGACGCCCTCGGGTAATCCGCCCTCGCCAGGGGTCCCTGGCGAGGCCCGTCCGTTCCCCGAAGGCTCGGTGACGATCCGCTGTCGGCTCGACGGACCGCTGGTCGTCGAACTCCCGCCCGACGCCGAGGCCCGGGGGGTGTTTCTCAGGGTCACTGACCACCTCGGTGGTGAATACGCCGTGCCGCCGGGCAAGCGGGCGGTGGCCCTGTGCCGGTGCGGCGAGACGAAGACCCGACCGTTCTGCGACGGTACGCACAAGACGTGCGGCTTCCAGGCTGCCGAAACGGCACCCTGACCGGCCCGCCCGGGCTGAAAACACTTCCGACCCCGCCGTCCGTCCCTGCGGACTGGGCAGACCGGGCACGGAACGTAAGGTCTTCCGGCAAAAACACTTCCATCGCCCGCCTCGCCTTCGTCCCGGCCCGAAATGTTGCCGAACGATATGGACTGACCACCCTTCGCCCTGTACGGTTCAGGGGTTCGGTTCGAGGAAAAACCCCAGAGGCCCGGGCAGGTACGGCATGACGTCGCCCCACTCTCGCAACTTCTACCAGCGGTACAGCGTGGGGATCATGGCGATCCTCGTGTTCCTGCTGCCGATGGTGGTCGTGGGGGCGTTCAAGGCCAAGGGGAACAACCGCAACGACGTCAAGGGCTGGCTGCCCCTCGAATATCCCGAGACCCAGGTCTACCGGTTCTTCCGCCGCAGTTTCCAGGGGGAGGAGTTCGTCCTCATCAGCTGGGAAGGCTGCACGATGGCCGACCCGCGGTTGGAACTCCTGGCCCGCAAACTGCTGCCGCCCCCCGAGGAGGCCGCGCGGATCGAGCGGCCGCTCTTTTTCAAGTCGGCCCAGACCGGCCCCCGGGCGGTCGAGCGGATGATGTCGGAGCCGCTCAACCTCGGCCGCGAGGAGGCGATCAGGCGGCTTACCGGGGCCCTCGTGGGCCCGGCCCCGGCGGGCGTGGAACCCGGCTCGCCCGCCGACGACCTCGACCGGCGGCAGACCTGCCTCGTGCTCACGCTGGCCGACACCGCCCGGGCCAACCTGCACGGCGCCATCGATCTGATCACGAAGGTGGCCTCCGACGAGTGCGGCATCCCCGCCGACGCGATCCACATGGGCGGCCCGCCGGTCGACAACGTCTCGATCGACAAGGCCGGGCAGACGAGCGTCACGATCCTGTTCGGCCTGTCGCTCGTGGTGGGCTTCTTCGTCAGCTGGTGGAGCCTCAAGAGCAAGGCCCTCGTGGGGATGGTGCTCGCCTCGGGCGTGTACAGCATGTTCGCGAGCCTGGCCGTCGTCTGGTATTCGGGCTATCCCGTAGACGCGATCCTGCTCACGATGCCGTCGCTGGTGTACGTGGCCACCACGAGCGGCGCGATCCACCTGGCCAACTACTACCGCGACCAGCTCGCCGAAACGGGCGTGCAGGAGGGGGCGGCCGGCCGCGCCGTGCACCACGCGCTCCTGCCACTCTCGCTCGCCACCGGAACGACGGCCGTGGGCCTGGCCACGCTCGCCGTGAGCGATCTGGTGCCGATCCGGATGTTCGGCATCTTCTCGGCGGCGGGCGTCGTGGTGAGTTTCGTGATCCTGGTCACGTTCATGCCGGCCGCCCTCGAACTGTTCCCCCCCGCCCTCAAACTCGGCAGGCTCGCCGACGGCGTTGCCGCCGACGGCTGGAAGCCGCCGGAGGAGAGCCGCTGGTGGCGGGTGGGCGAGTGGATCACGCGGCACCACGCCCTCGTGGCCACGGCCTGCCTGCTTCTGATGGCCGCCGTGGGCTACGGCATGACGCGGGTGGAGAGCAGCGTGCAGTTGATGCGGCTCTTCTCCCCCAAGGCCCGGATCCGGGAAGACTACCGCTGGCTCGAGGCGAAGCTCGGGCCGCTGGTGCCGATGGAGATCCTCGTCCGCTGCGACAACCGGTCGTGCGACCTGAACTTCCTCGAGCGGATGGAGCTCGTGGAGCGGATCCAGCGGGAGATCGGAGTGCTGGACGAAGTGGGCAGTTCGCTCTCCACCGTCACTTTCGGCCGCAGCCTCGACGCCGGCGACGGCGGCGATGGCATGGGCGGGGCCGCCGCACGGGCCTTCGGCCTCGGCGCCCGCACGAAGCGCAGCGTGCTCAACCGGCGCCTCATCGCCCACCGACAAGACTTCCTCGCCGGCGACTACCTCCGCGATGCCGCGCACGCCGACGGCCGCGCCGAGGAACTCTGGCGAATCAGCGCCCGCGTCAGCGCCGTGAAGGAGGTCGACTACGCCCTCTTCCGCCGCGACCTGCAGGCCAAGATC
>RGVT01000169.1 GCA_010027105.1 Planctomycetia bacterium | reverse complement strand
CGGCTCCCGCGGGCTCGGCTACCAGGTGTGCGACGACGCCCTGCGGGCCCTGCGCGACGCGCCGGCGAAATACGGCATCGCGCTCCCCGACCGGCAGCTCGTCTGCGCTCCCGTGGAGAGCCCCGAGGGGCGGCACTACCTGGGCGCGATGCGGGCCGCGGCCAACTACGCCTTTTGCAACCGGCAACTGCTCATGTGGCAAGTCCGCGAGGTGTTCGCCCGCGTGCTCGGCCGGCCGTGGGAGACGCTCGGGATGGAGCTCGTCTACGACGTGGCCCACAACATCGCCAAGCTCGAGGAGCATGCCGTGGGCGACACACGTAAGCCCGTGTGCGTGCATCGCAAGGGGGCCACGCGGGCGTTTCCCGCGGGGCATCACGACGTCCCCGAGCGGTATCGCGCGATCGGCCAGCCGGTGATCATCCCGGGCGACATGGGGCGGGCGAGCTGGGTGCTCGTGGGGGGCCCGCGATCCCTGGAGCGGTCGTTCGGCACCACCTGCCACGGCGCCGGCCGCTGCCTCTCGCGCACGGCGGCCACGCGGGCCGCGAAGGGGCGCGACATCCGCAGCGAGCTCGCGCGGGGCGGCGTCATCGCGCGGAGTAGGAGCCGCGAGGGGCTCGCGGAGGAGCAGCCCGCGGCCTACAAGGACGTGGACGTGGTCGTGGACGTCGTCCACCGCGCGGGCCTCTCCACGAAAGTCGCCCGCCTCCGCCCGCTGGGCGTGATCAAGGGCTGAGCGGCGAGGCTGCCTCGCTTGCGGGATATTCAGCGATTCGGAGACACTCGGGGCGTGGTATGCAGGGAAGAGACAGGTGACGGAAGGTGGATTCCGGGGATTGCCCCGCCGCCGGCCGCCGGAAACCGCCCGCCATGATTCAATCGATCGTCGCCTGGAGCCTGCACAACAGGTTCATCGTGATCCTGGGGGCGCTGGCACTCGTCGGCGTCGGACTCCATTCGGCGTCGCAGCTCAACGTCGAGGCCTACCCGGACCCCACGCCGCCGCTGGTCGAGGTGATCTCGCAGAGCCCGGGCTCGAGCCCCGAGGAGATGGAGCGGCTCGTCGGCATCCCGCTGGAAACCGGGCTCAACGGCATGCCCGGCCTCAAGGACCTGCGTAGCACCTCAATCGCGGGGCTCAACGACATCAAATGCCGGTTCCACTACGGCACCGACTACGTCGCCGCCCGCCAGGAGGTGCTCAACCGGATCGCCACGGTCGACCTGCCCCCCGGCGTCGCTCCCCGGCTCTCCCCCTGGAGCCCGACGGGCGAGATCGTGCGGTACGTCCTCGAGGGGCCCGGATACACGACCAACCAGCTCAAGGCCGTGCAGGACTGGGTGCTCAACCGGATCCTCAAGCAGGTGCCGGGGGTCATCGACGTCACCGGCTTCGGCGGCACGGTGAAGCAGTATCAGGTGCTGATCGACCCGCGGCAGCTGCGCCGGTTCGGCGTCACGCTCAGGCAGGTGGAGGACGCGATCGAGCGGTCCAACGCCAACATCGGCGGCGACGTGATCACGCTCGGCGGCCAGGCCCACAACGTGCGGGCGATCGGCCTCCTCGGCGAGGGCATCGACCCGCTCGATCCCGCGCTCGTCGAGAACGCCTTCGTGCTCGAGATGGAAAAGCTCGAGGACATCAAGAACGTCGTGGTGACGTCGGTCAACGGCACGCCGGTGTACGTCCGCCAGCTCGCCGAGGTGATCGTGGGGCACAGGCCGAGGCTGGGGATCGTGGGCCGCGGCGACGAGGACGACGTGGTTGAGGGGATCGTGCTCATGCGGAAGGGGGAGAAGTCGCTCGCCACTGCCAATGCGGTGGCGGAGAAGCTCGCCCAGATCGAGCGCGACGGCGTGCTCCCGCAGGGGATGAAGGTGAGCGTGTTCAACCAGCGGGTCGATCTCGTCCACGTCACCACGCACAACGTCGTCCACAACCTGCTCGTCGGCATGGGCCTCGTGGTCGCCGTGCTCTTCGTGTTCCTGGGCAACATCCCCAGCGCCGCGATCGTGGCTGCGGCGATCCCGCTCTCGCTCCTGTTCGCGGTGACGATGCTCTACACGCAGGGCAAGTCGGCCAACCTGCTTTCGCTCGGGGCCGTCGACTTCGGGATCATCGTCGACAGTTCCGTGATCATGGTGGAGAACATCTACCGCCACTTGAGCGAGCACGCGGCGGACAAGAGCCACTCGATCACCGACAAGATTCTCGATGCGGCCGGGGAACTGCAGCGGCCGCTGCTCTTCTCGACGCTGATCATCGTGTGCGCATTCCTGCCGCTGTTCTTCATGTCGGGCCCCGCCGGGGCGCTGTTCGGCCCGATGGCGTCGACCTACGCGCTGGCGATCGGAGGAGCGCTCGCGCTCGCGATCACGCTGGCGCCGGTGCTCTGCTCGTTCCTCCTCCGGAACGTCGGCGAGGAGAAGGACACGCTGCTCGATTCCATCCTCAAGGGCGTCTTCGGCCGCGCCCTGCGGGCGGCCCTCGCGGCCCGCTGGGTCGTGGTCGCCGCGCTCTGCGGTGCGGTGGTGTTCACGCTGCTCCTCGCCCTGCGCATGGGCAACGAGTTCATGCCGCAATTGGAGGAGGGCAACCTCTGGATCCGCGCCGTCATCCCGCGGACGAGCTCGTTCGAGGCCGCGGCCCGGATGGTGCCGCGGCTGCGCAACGTGATCGCGTCGATCCCTGAGGTCCGCGGCGTGATGTCGCAGGTCGGCCGGCCGGACGACGGCACCGACCTGACGGGCTTCTTCAACCTCGAGTTCAACGTCCCGCTCAAGCCGATGGACACCTGGCGCAAGGGGGTCACGCGTGTCTCGATGGAGCAGGAACTGGGCGAGAAGTTCGCCGACTTTCCCGGGATCACCTTCGGCTTCTCGCAGCTCATCCGCGACAACATCGACGAGGCCCTCTCGGGCGTGAAGGGGGCCAACTCGATCAAGGTGTTCGGCAACGACCTCGCCAAGCTCGAGCAGGTGAGCAACGACATCGTGCGCACGCTGCGGCACGTGCCCGGAATCGTCAACGTGGGCGTGTTCCGCGTGCTCGGCCAGCCGAACCTCGAGATCGCGATCGACCGCCAGGCCTGCGCCCGCTACGGCCTCAACGTGGCCGACGTCGAGAGCATCGTGCAGGTGGCGATCGGCGGCCGGGCGTTCTCCGAGATGGTCGAGGGGGAGAAGACCTACGACATCGTCCTGCGGCTGCCGCAGGACCTGCGCGACGATCCCGACAAGATCTCGCGGATCCCGATCGACCTGCCCACGCAGGCGGACGGGTCCCCCGCCGGCACGGTGCCCCTCTCGCAGGTGGCGACGATCGCACCCCACGCGGCCGGGGCATCCTCGATTTATCGTGAGAACAACCAGCGGTTCATGCCGATCAAGTTCGCCATCTCCGGCCGCGACCTCGGCTCCGCCATCCGCGACGCCCAGGCTGCGATCGCCGACCCTGCGACGGGCGTGCATCTCCCGGCCGGCTACCACCTCGAGTGGTCGGGCGAGTTCGCCCAGATGCAGGAGGCCTTCGCCAAGCTCACATGGCTCGTGCCGCTGTCGATCGGCCTGATCCTGCTGCTTCTCCACACCGCGTTCGGCGCATTCCGCTACGCGCTGATGGTGATGTTCAACGTTCTCGTCGCGGCGATGGGGGGCGTCTGGGCGTTGTGGCTCACCGGCACGTCGTTCAGCATTTCGGCCGCGGTGGGCTTCATCTCGATCTTCGGGGTCGCCGTGCAGAACGGGGTGCTCCTCATCACCTACTTCAACGCCCTCAGGGCCCAGGGCTTCTCGCCGCAGGAGAGCGTCTACCGCGGCATCATGGTGCGGTTGCGGCCGGTCATCATGACGTCGCTGACGGCGATTCTCGGGCTCCTGCCGGCCGCCCTGGCGACGTCGATCGGCTCACAGGCCCAGAAACCGCTGGCGATCGTGGTCGTCGGCGGCATGCTCTCGGCGATGATCCTCCCGCAGATCATCCTGCCGGTGCTCTACACTTACTTCCCGGCCCCGGCGCCCGCTCCCCCAGGAGATCGACCATGAGCACGGCCATGCACACCGACTCCCCGAGCCCGGCGCCGCCCCGCCCGCGCGCCCGGCGGATCGTGGCCGGCCTCGTTCTCGCCGCCGCGGCGGCGGTCGCGGGCCTGGCGGCGTTCACCGACAGGCTCGACTTCCTCAAACAGCCGGTGCTCGCGGCGCTCGCCGCGGTGTCGGAGCAGGCGGCCGGGCATGCCGGTGAGACGCCGGCCAAGGCGGCCGCGGCCGTCGTGCGGTCGGGCGTGTGGGACGGCTCGGTCACGTTCACCGCCGAGCAGCAGGCCGCCGTGGGGGTCAAACTCGTGCCCGCCACCGCCCAGACCGAACCCCGGCCGCTCGAACTGCAGGGCACCACCGACTACAACCCCGACACGCTCCTCAAGATCCGGCCGCGGTTCGACGCCCTCGTGCTCGCGGTGCACGCCACCGTCGGCCAGCGGGTGAAGAAGGGGGATCCCCTCATCGACCTCTACAGCGTGCGGCTGGCGGAGGCCAAGCTCGAGTACGAGTCGAAGGAATCGCAGGCGGAGCACGATCGGCAGATCGCGGCCCACCAGCGCGACCTCGTGTCGCAGGGAGTGATCCCCAGTTCCTCACGAACCCTTCTCGACGCGGTCAACCTCGAGCGGCGCAGCATGCTCGAATTCAAGCTCGCCCGGGACGAACTCGAGGTGTTCGGCGTGCCGCCCGAGGAGATCGAGAAGGTGCACGATGAGACGGGCACCGAGAAGGCGAAGATGACGCTCCGGGCCCCGGGCGACGGCACGATCATCAGCCGCGACGTGGCGGCGGGCAACATCTACGATCCGGCCGACACCCTGCTCGTGATCGCCTCGATCGAGGAACTCTGGGTGTGGGGGCACGTCTATGAACGGGACCTCGACGACGTCCGCCAGGGCCTGCCGTGGGAGGTCCACTTCCCGTTCATCAAGGAATCGGTGCCCGGGGAGGTGGAATACGTCGCCAACCAGGTCGATCCGCAGACGCACGCCGTCAGGATCCGGGGCTCGATCAGGAATCCCGAGGGCCGGTTCAAGAGCGACCAGCTCGTGCGCGTGATCGTGAAGTGCCCGCCGCAGCCGGGCCGGTGCGTGATTCCGCGCCGGGCCGTCGTGACGAGCGCGGGAGATTCGTTCGTGTTCGTGCGGCGGGCCGGCACCGTCGACACCTTCGACCGCCGCCACGTGACCGTCGACCACGAATTCAGCGACCGCGTGATCGTGGCGGCCGGCGTGGAGCCGGGAGACTTGGTAGTGACCACCGGCAGCCTGGTCATGACGCAGGTGTGGGAGGACCGGCACGCCGTCGAGACGGGCGAGGCTTCCTGACGGCGGCTCAGGCCACCTCGCGGGTCCACTTGGTCGCCGGGACGCCGAAATCGCGGAGCAGCTCGCACACCCGCTCGTCGCTCACCTGCTCGAAACTGCGGTAGAACTGCCCCACGGCCCAGAAATCGGCCGGCTCGGCGAGGCACTCGATCCGGTCGCACAACGGCCGGATCGCGTCGAGGCGGTCGGGGGCGGCCACGGGCACCGCGACGACGATCTCCTTCGCGCCCGCCGCCCGCACGGTGCGCAGGGCCGCGATCATCGTGGCGCCGGTCGCCAGGCCGTCGTCGGTGACGATCACGGTGCGGCCCCGGATCTCGGCCTGCGGCCGCACCGCGCGAAACATCGTCTTCCGCCGCCCGATCTCCTCCATCTGCCGCTTCCGCTCCGCCTCGACGTAGGCGTCGCCGGCGTCGGTCATGGCGCTGGCGAAGTGGTTGAGGTGGATCTCGCCCGTCTCCGAGACCGCACCCAGGGCGAGCTCCGGCTGGTGGGGGGCGCGGAGCTTGCGCGAAAGCACGACGTCGAGCTCGGTGCCCAGGCCGCGGGCGAGCGCCGCCCCCACCTCGACCCCGCCCCGCGGGATCGCGAGCACGAGCGGCTTGTCGGTGCCGGCCCCCACGTCGTGGGCCCGGAGCCTCTCCACGAGCATCCAGCCGGCCTGCTCGCGGTCGGTGAAAAACAGATGGTTCATGACGTGCCTTTCGGGTGAAGGTGCCGTGCGAACCATTCGGCGGCGAGGCGGGCCACCTCCTCGAGCGCCCCGGGCTCCTCGAAGAGGTGCGTCGCGCCGGGCACCACCGCCAGCCGCTTCTCGCAGTCGAGCCGCTCGAGTGCGAGACGGTTGAGCGCGAGCACCTCCTCGTCGTGGCCGCCGACGACGAG
>RGVT01000168.1 GCA_010027105.1 Planctomycetia bacterium | reverse complement strand
ATATATATAAAATGACTTGTTCTGATTCTTTTCATACAGAAATGGCTCAAGAATTTATTTATTTTATGAATGAACCACAAAATCGTAATTATTTAGTCAATTATCATCTGAAAGTAACTTCACAGACGGAAAATTTTAAATGGTTAGGAACTTGGTTCTTAACTGAAAAAAAAAACAAACTTGTTTTTTATGATAATAATACTAGCCAAAATCAAACAAATGAAAACCCAACGGGTCTTTCTCTTTCTGATTATTTAAAAAAAAAAAAAGGATTGTTTGAATTAGAAAAACAGAAAATTTTTGTATTTACTGTATGCTTATTGTATGAAGAAAATAAAGTTCATTATTTGTCTTTTGTTTATCATAAAGGATTTCTTACAAGTTTTGACCCGGGAATCCAATTTTATCCAAAAGGACAAAAAATAGTCATTCCTCATATCAAAAACGCATTTTCTCAAGTAGATTTAAAAAATTATACGAATATGGGCGTATGTAAAAATATTAGTTGGAAAAATTTTCCAACAGGAATTCAATTTAATGGGAAAAAAGGATCTTTATTTCCAGCGGATAGTTTTTGTCAAACATGGACATTGTTTTTCATTATTCGTATTTTTTATCTTGATAATATTGAATGTTTAGATGACTATGTGCAGAAACTTTGTAAAATACCACCCAAACATCGTGAATTTTATCTTATTTCTTTTTTCGTATTACCTTCTTTAATTTATCATTCTTCTTTATTAAAAAAATATTCATTACAATTGAATAAAAAAACAACATTCTTATCGTCTTTTTCTTTTTTACGGGGACAAAACGACAACAAAAAAATAAAATCGAATGAAATATTATCTATCTTATGGAATACAATAGAGTCTTGTTTTCCAATATGTGAAAAAAAAACAAAATTTTCATTTCCAACAACAAAGACAAAAAAAACAAATGAGAGGACAAGATAATAAATTATAAGATAGATAAATACATAGATAGATAGATCATCCGTTATTATTTTCTCTTTTAATAAAAAAATGATTGATAACAATAAAATATTTTGACGATATATATTATATTCTTTGTTTTTAAATGAAAGAGTAGGTAAATAACAAATGAATGAATTATTGAAGAGAAACATAAAAATATTGGATGATATAATAAATAGATAAGATTTCAAAATTATGAAAAATTATGTTTATGGATTTTAAAATTATGAAAAATTGTATTTACAATATTCTACATTTTTGTAAAAGATAAGTGCACAATTTTCTTTAGTTTTATGGATGGTAATTTGCATGATGTTCATTTCATCTAGATAATATTGATATATTTTATACTCGTTCCATTTTTCTTGCGTTTCAAAGAAAAATAAATTCTATATTAATATATATTTAATTGTTTTAAAATTAGATATGATGATTATAAAAATATCATGCATCTTTAAAGATAAAATAATAAAGTAATGAACTGATCATTATTATTTGAGAGATATGGAAAAAAAAAATGAGATTTGAAATAATGTCAATAGAAGAAAGAATTGAAAAGCTAGAACTTTTAGAAGGAGAAAAAAGCCAACTTAAAAATGAAAAAAAAATGAGCTACCCGGTTTATGATGTTTTAGAAACTATGTTTCTTAATAAAAAAGAAAAAAAAAATAATCATCATCCAATAGCCATACAGGCTCCATGTGGAAGCGGAAAAACAACAAGCACTTATCTATATATGACAAAAAAAAGAAAAAAGACGATTATGATTGTTCCTAATAAAACAATCTTGAAATGGAATAATACGAATTCTATTAAAAGAAATAGATACGTCTCGCTGATGACAGCTTCTCGTTTTCTTCATTGGATTATTTATTTATGCAAAGAACAGCAGGAAGAAACTGTAATAAACAATATACAATATTTTGTAATTGACGACGCGCATGTTTTAGAAAATGATTATCAGGTCCTTTTCATATACTTAAGGCATCTTATCTACGAACGAAAAATAAATAAAATGCAAGTTGTTTTTTTAAGTTCTAAATTGAATTATTTCATCATAAAAATGTATTTTAAAGATGTGGAATTCTTGAATTATGACCGTAATCCTCTTTTTCAATCATCTTTTGTAGAAAATGAAATAAAAATAATTTATGATGAAACATATTATCGATGTTCTGTCTCTTTTTTTCTAAATGAGGAAATTAAAACAAAAATATTTTTGTTAATCACAAAACTTTTTTCTGAAGAAATGGAAAAAAAAATGCTTTGTTTTCTTGCCACTAAAAAAGATTGTTTTCAAATGAAACATAAAATAAAAAAATGGGCTCCTTTTTTGCCAGTTTTTTTATTTTATGATGACCTTTCTCTAAACAAGAAAATGGATATTTTACATGGTTTAGATACGAGAAAAACATCACCTTGTCTAATTTTAGCGACCGAATCGTTTGAAAACTCGTTTCAAATCAATAATCTTGATATCATTATCGATTCTTGTATTTCCATAAAAAAAAGAACAAGGAGGACGACAAGAAAAAAAAACAATGATGAACCTTTGGAATATGTTTCCTCTTCTCGTAATTCTATCATACAACGTTCGGGACGTTGGAAAAAATATGAAAATACCGAAAAAAAACAGCGCATAGTCTATCGGATGATAGGTGAACACAATTTTTTATATCATGTTCATGATAACCTTCCTTTTCCAGAAAACGAGATTATCATACCGTGGATTTTTCAATGTTGGAAATATAGTCTGGATTCCATTGCTCTTTTTGGTATAAAACCAGTTTCCTATCTTATTGATTCCTTACAAATAGAAGGAAATGTATATCCGGCATACAATAAAACAAGCCTACTTGAAAAACCAAATCATGAAATTAGGTTTTTAATGGATTCTCCTTTGGAATATAAAATTTCAAGAATGATGTATGCTCTTTTTTATACGATTTCAAGAAATAATTTTTCGGAAAAAGAAAAATTATTTATTTTTTTTTCTTTAGCCGTGCATGATTTTTTGATAAAAAATCATTTTCCCCGTTTTTCGTCTTCATTTCAAAATTCATTGCTCGAGAATATATTTTCTTTTCAAGATGATATTCTCATTTCTCATTGTTTTTTTTTAATTTATCTATTTTCTCTTTCTTATGATAAGTATAAAGAAATTATAAAATCAAACCGATTACGATTTTATTGGATTTCTTTATTTTTTAAGCATCTTGAACATATTTCAATCCTAATTTTTGGTTCTTTTTCTTGTTTTAAAACAAGATGGTTTTCTGTTGCTGTTTCATCTGTTTTTTCTCATTATCCATCCTCGATTTCATCTGTCATTATTCCTACCTTTTTTTATTCTCCCTTTCTTCATATCGAAATGGTTGATAGGATCCGATATTTTTATCTTATCTATAGTCATGGAGATATTTATCATGGATTATTGCCTCTTCAGCATCATTTACGAACATCTACTTTTCATATGCATCTTCCTAACAAAGATTGTATTTCTTTTTCTTTCGAAGATGCATATGGTGGACAATTATTCCTATGGTGTAGAACTCCTTCTTATTATTATCAAATTCGTCAACAACAATTGCCATTTTATCTATGTAAAAAAAGAGAATATTTTTGTCTTAAACAAGAAGAAAAAAATAAATTTTCTCTTGTTTTGAAAGAAATTGAGGAAGAAGTTGCTTTCCGTCCGAATAAAGCGAAAATGTTGGAAGTGCAAGAACATTTTTTATCTATGTTGATTAATTAGTTGAGCTTTTTTTTTTTTTACAAATTTATTTTCAAACATTTATTATCATTTATTTTTGCTAATTCACAATATATATTCACAATATATATCATGTATATCATGTATATCATGTATATCATGTATATCATGTATATCATGTATATCATGTATATCATGTATATCATGTATATATCATGTTTTTTTTTTTCTTCTAGTAGAGAAGTAATAATAATTAGTATTTTTGTCGTTTTCTTTCCTCGTCATGAAAGGAAAAAATTTTATTTTCATCATTATCGTATTTTCATCATCATCATAATACCATAATATCATAATTAGATAATATCATCATAATATCGTCAGAATATCATCATTAGATAATATCATCATAATATCATAATTAGATAATATCATCATAATATCATAATTAGATAATATCATCATAATATCATAATATCATCATCATAATATCATCATCATATCATCATATCATAATTTTACAATGTCATCATAATATCATCATAATATCATCATCATATCATAATATCATCATATCATAATTTTACAATGTCATAAATAGATAATATCATCATAATATCATAATATCATAAATAGATAATATCATAATATCATAATTTCATAATATCATAATTTCATAATATAATGATGATAGGAAAAATGAATTATCATCTTTTTATTTTTTTTTTATCTGAATAATAATTATCATTCACATATTTTTTTCCATCCTTTTTTTCTTTTTGCTTCTTTTTCTACTTTTTTTTTTATTTTTTTTTCCAGTTCAAGATGTCTTCATTACATGTTTCTCATCTTCAAGATATTTACGAGGAAGCTTTAATACGAATACAGGAAAAAAATAAAAAAATGAACAAAATACATGAAAATTTTTTAAATCGTTTAAAAGATTCCGTTCAAGAATTTAAAATAAAATTGTCCCAAGAAATAGATTATCATTTGTTACGTTCGGCTAAACATGGATGCAAACGAGTGCGATGGTGCAGTCGATTCAATTTTTCCCAAAAAATTGGAAATGTCAAGGTTTCTACTTTGGTGCACGGCTGGAAAACAAATAATACCATCAATTCATGGGATGCTTCTACATTTAAGGAGATTGGAATGGATGGAACTCCGTTTCAAGAAATAATAAATGATTATAAAACACGAGGGATCGAGATAAAAAATATCAGTAATTGTTGTAAAGGATTTGGATTTTGGATAGAAGCATCATTTTAAATTTTTTTCCAACCAGAATAAATTCATCATAATAAAGCAAAAAAATGGATAGAATGACATGACTGATTATTAATAATTACTACTACTAATATATTTATTATCATACTTCTTGATCCTGCACAAAACTTTTCTCTAATCCATTTATTTTATGTTTTCGTTTTATTCATCTTCATGATATAAAAAAAAACCAAAAAATGTTTTTTTTTTTCAAGTTTTGAATACATTTTTACCATCTTGATTAGAAATATGAAATGATGTTCTATCATCTTGATTAGAAAGATGAAATGATGAAATGATGAAATGATAGGTTATATCGTCTTTCGTCATTTTCGCATCCAATTCAAAAAAAAAAAGTATATATTCCATATCGATATCTGTTCTATCCTACATGTTTGTGATAATTATTATGATATGTTGATTAATCTCTTATTAAAAGAAAAAGCTTTATCCTCTTTTATCAGACAAAGTAAGTTTATCATGACTGACACTTTCTTTTTTTTTTGTTTTCCTTCTTCTTCTCTTTTTTTTTTTTTTAATTTGCTCAAGTTCTGAATACAGCATGGTTCTTTTAAGGCTACCACAAGAATTGTTTTTATTAGTATCTTCTTTTACGAAAAGCAGGAACCTTCGTCCCGTCAGTAAATATTGTAATGAATGTCTTGGTTCTGTGAATCCAGAAGAATTTAATGAGTTGTTCGAATATGTGCAAAAACAAATAAAGATATTAGATGATTATAATAAAAAAGAAATTTCTCATATAGGATATCGCACTGCGATCAGCAAAAAAATTTTTGTTGCTTTTATATTCAAAAAAAACATGCTTCAAAAAATATATCCCGAGTTTATTCCTTGTCATGTGATTCCTAATATTCAAAGATTACATAATGAAACCTTTTTTTGGCAAGGAAGATTTTATATATCATTACTTGTTAAAGATGATAGCAATGTCGAAAATAATAATAATAGTGTCTATTATAATAGAATATATAATAATTTTCTTAAAATGTCATCATTTGAAAAAAAATTATTATCTATTGTATAACATTCTTAGTCTATGAAAATGGAAAAAAAAAATAAAGAAAGATATATGGAGATATATGGATAATGAGTAATGCTCTCTTTTTCTTTTTCCTATTTAAATAAAAATAAATAATAGATAAAAATTTTTTCTCATCAAAATGGATTAGAAAATAAATGAAACAGGGAATGAATAAGAAACAAATGGTTTTGTTCACATGGGAATATTGATAGGACACGGTCCTTTAGAAACAGATTGACCACAAAAGGGATTAAAATTATCAGAAATATTAT
>RGVT01000167.1 GCA_010027105.1 Planctomycetia bacterium | reverse complement strand
AGTGAACTTCTTCCCTCGTGGCATCTCTTGACCTCCCTTGGTTTGTGCCACCAGAGATTCTCTCTCTGAAAGTGGCGACGTTTAAGGGGGGCAGGTCAACTGCGTTTCTCTTCGCGGCTTTGAATTGCGGCACGGTCCGTCGCGCCATTGCTGCACATGCGGCTGGCTATCCCGCGATTCTTTCGAAGCAGTAGCGTCCATACCGAAAGACGGCGAGGCCGTTCGACTATCCCAAAATCTTCGCGACTTCGTCGGCCCTCCCCTGCTGGCGGTTCGCGTAGACCTCCGTCACTTTCGCATGCTTATGGCCAAGCCTGGCTTGAGCGCCATCGAGCCCGAAATGAGCTCGGGCCTCCTCTGCGGCAGCATGGCGCAACTGATTGGGGCTCCACTTTGCCACACCTGCCTTCCGACACGCGCGGTGGACTGCTCGCCTGTAAGTGTCGTCGGTGTAGGGCTTGTTGGGATCGAGCTTTCTTCTGCTCTGCTGCCGACGAGCGCGATGGCTCGGGGTCATCGGTGACTGTCGCTGCCGCCGACGGCTCGCATTGCGACTCGCCTCGCTTTCAGCTGGCACGAAGCAGGGACGGGTCGCGGGACGTACAAGGTACTTTCTGAGGATGGACTGCGCTTTTGGGCCAATGGCCACGTAACGCCTATCGCCGCGCCATTCGTTTTTGTGCTGCTCCGGGCAGTAACTCCAAACTTCTCCCGATTGGTCGATATCGCAGGGCCTCATGGAGCACAGCTCGGACGGGCGACAACCGGTGAGCCGCTGTACTTGCACCATATCTGCGACCACTTCCGGCAGGTGGGCAACCGTTTGCTGAATGATCCCGTCGGGAACGTCCGTGACCGGCGGAAGTTCAGGGGCCCGAGTCTTCCCCTTCTTCAATGGCTCGAGCGTCTTGAGCGCGTGGTACGTGTCTGGCGGAACCATTTCCATACTGACCGCCCACTTAAAGATCCACCAGATCGCCTTCACGGTCCGATTGATCGTCGTCCGGAACTTGCGGAGGCGTTTGCCGTCGGGCCCCTTCCGTCGTCCCTCCTGCTCAACGAGACCATCCCTGAGTCGCCGCAGGAGTCGGGGACCGAACTCAGCAGCAGGCAGGTCATAATATGGCTCTAGAGCCCTCAGCCCCATCTTGTAGTTTCCGATCGTGCTCGAGAGCTTTCCGTCGGGCTTGACGTAGCTCTTCTCAGCGTCAGCCAAGAACGCGGCACAGACGTGTGCGACCGAGATGGGCGTTGAAGCGGTTGGTAGGGACCCTCGAGTGCCCCGACGAGTCGCTTCCGGCACGGGAGGATGATCTGCCAGATCAGACTCTTCGTCCGATTGCTCAGGCAACGGCCAATTCTCTCGGCCGAAATCCAGGTCGTCTCGAAGAACCAGCCCCCGAATCACTTCGAGGTATTTTGCGTCGGCCTCGCGAGACCCCCAACGCCCCAAGTGAATCTCGCGTCCGTCAACACGGACTCTGGCCGTATTCGAACGCTTATGCCGCCGCTTCTGCGGCAGATCGCCGCGTGCTCGCCGTCCCATCAAAGTGCCTCTCGGTAGGCCGCAATCGGGGAATCGGGAATGTCCCCGATTCCGTCCCCGATAAACGGGTGCTGCCAAGTGGCACTGCCGGACGACGGCAGGTAGCTGCAGTCGGGGCGACAGGACTTGAACCTGCGACCTCTTGACCCCCAGTCAAGCGCGCTAGCCAGACTGCGCCACGCCCCGAAACCGTCGGAGGTGCTCGCGCACGCGGCACGAGCACCCCACGACTTCCACACTATCGCAGAACGACGGCCGACCTTCAACACGGATTCAGAAGCCGCACCGGCAGGCTCCGCGAGGTTTCTGCCCGCTCCATCCCTCACAGACGAATTGCCGACGCCGGCTTGCCGCGCTCGCAAACCACCCCGAGGCAGTTCCAGAGCACCGCGGCCACCGCTCCGGCGACATAGCCGAGACCGGCGGCAAGCAACAGGAGCAGCCCCGCCCGCCCCGCGTCGAACGGCTCGACCACCATCTCCGACTTCACGCTGTGCAGCCGATAGACGAAGTCCACGACGCGCTGCGCCACCCCGGCCGCCACGAGCCCCTCCCAGAGCGCATGCCAGGCCGACAGCACCACCGCCACCACGATGCCCAGACGATTCGGATTGACGTGTCCCATGACCACCTCCACACCTTCGAGGAATGGCGTCCCGGCCGGGATCGGCATCCCTGGCAGGCAAACCTACGCCCCCGAACGGGCGAAAAACCAGTGGCCCGCCGCCGGGCCTCGCCAAGCCACGCCGCGGGCGACACACTTGCGTGAAATCATCAGCATGCCCGCCGAACCCTTCTCCATTCGACTCGCCGCAGCCATCACGGCGCGCACGACGCCCGCCTGCATCGGCCTCGACCCGCGCCGCGAGAGCCTGCCTCCCGCCCTCGGCGCGGCCGCACTCACCGACCCCAACGAGCTCGCCCGGGCCTGCGCCCGGTTCTGCTGCGAGGTGATCGACGTCGTCGCGCCGCTCGTGCCGATCGTCAAGCCGCAGCTGGCCTGCTTCGAGGCGCTCGGGCCCCACGGCATGACCGCGCTCGCCGAGGTGATCGCCCACGCCCGCGCCCGCGGCCTGCTCGTGCTGGCCGATGGCAAGCGCGGCGACATCGGCTCCACCGCCGAGGCCTACGCCGCGGGCTGGCTCGCCGGCCCCTGGGCCGCCGACGCCCTCACCGTGAACCCCTACCTCGGGCTCGACTCGCTCGAGCCGTTCGTGCAGACGGCGCACGAACGGGGCGCCGGCATCTTCATTCTCGTGAAGACGTCGAACCCGGGCAGCAGGGACTTTCAGGATCTCACTGCCGACGGACGCACGATCTCCGAGCACGTGGCCGCGGGCGTCGAGGCCCTCGCCGCGCGAACGGCCGAGGGCGGCACGTATGGCGCCGTCGGCGCCGTCGTGGGCGCCACCTGGCCGCGGCAACTGGACGCGATGCGGGCGGCGCTGCCGCACGCCTGGATCCTCGTGCCGGGCTTCGGCAAGCAGGGTGGCCGCGCAGCCGACGTGCGCGGGGCGTTCCACGCCGACGGCCTCGGCGCGCTCGTCGTCAGCGCCCGCGACGTTATCTTCGCGCACGCGCGGCCCGAGATGAACGCCGGGCTCACTGACGGCCAGTGGCAGACGGCCGTCGAGCGGGCCTGCCGCGACATGATCGAACGCCTCGCCGCCGACACCCCGGCTGCCCGACTCACGTCATAAAGCGCCAGGCCCGGAGGGCCGGGTAATCACCAGCCGACGCAGGTCGGCCAAGGGAATTTCGGCACGATGCCGAGAATTCCCGTGAATACAGCCGGCCGGGTAATCACCAGCCGACGCAGGTCGGCCAAGGGAATTTCGGCACGATGCCGAGAATTCCCGTGAACATAGCCGGCCGGGTAATCACCAGCCGACGCAGGTCGGCCAAGGGAAAATGAGCTGGAGGCTCATGTTTCGCGTTAAGACAGCAGTTGCGAGATCAGCGGCAGGAGTTGCTTCTTGCGGCTGACGACGTTCTCGAGGGCGTAGAGGCTGCGGTCGAGCCGCGGGTAGTTGATCCCCTCGAAGGCCTCCGACTCCTTCGAGAGCAGCAGGAGCGAGCCGTTGCTCACCACGTCGGTCACCAGCAGCGCCGCGAACTCGAGCCTCTGCCGCTCCGCGAACGCCTCGAGCGCCGACCGCAGCTCCTCCTTCTTCTCCCAGAAGAGGTCGAACCCCGTCTCCTCGATCTGCGAGATCGAGAACCGCACGCCGTGCTCGGTGAACTCCTTGCAGTCCTCGCGGATCACGTCGGCCGGCCCCTTCGACCGCAGCGCCGAGCCAAGCTCGAAGAACTCCTTCGCATAGGCCTCCAGGTTCCCACCGCACAGGCCCCCGAGCCAGGCGAGCACCTCGCGGTCGACGTCGGTCGTGGTGGGCGACCGGAGGTGGAGCGTGTCGGAGATGATCCCCGACGCCATGCAGAGCGCGATCCCCGGCGCCGGCTCGAGGCCCGCCGCACGGAACTGCCGGGCCACGAGCGTGCAGGTCGAGCCGACCGGCTCCATCACGAACCGGATCGGCTGCGTGGACTTCAAGCCGCCGCCGAGGCGGTGGTGGTCGAGCACCTCCACGATCTCGGCCTCGTCGGCCCCGTGCACAGCCTGGGCGAGCTCGTTGTGGTCGACGAGCACGAGCTGCGGCCGCGGCGGGCTCACGATGTCGGTCCGGAAGGCGAGGCCCGCGAGCCGGCCGTCGTCGCCCACCACCGGAAACACCGGCTGCGCCGACCGCTCCACCACGCCCCGCGCCTCGGCCACGCTCCACTTCCCGGGGAGCGCGACCACGTCGCGTTCCACGACCGGGTCGATGAACTGCGCCGACTTGATCCGCAGCGTCGTGTTCACCGTGTCGAACGGGCTCGAGATGATCGACACCCGTTTCGCCTTCGCGATCTCCACCACCTCGGCCGCCAGCGGAAACCCGCCCGTGATCACGAGGGCCCGCACGCCTGCGTCGATCGCCGGCAGCTGGATCGACGGCCGGTCGCCGCACACGACCACGAGCCGCTCCAGCGGATACCGCCGCATCCGCTCGGTGAAGCCCTCGGCGCTCATCGACCCCACCATCACGAGCACCTCGTCGGCCCGGCCCGGATCGACCGCGTTGCGGAACGTGCCTCCGAGCACCTCGCGGATCTTCTCCAGGCTCGTGGCCACGGCCCGGGCCTTCGTCGAGTCGGCGGCGTCGGTGAAGAACAGCTCCATCATCGTGAGGATCGAAAGCACCCCCACGACGCGGCGGTCGGCGTCGACGACGGGAATCGCCCGCAGGTCGCCCTTCCGCATCCGCTCGTAGGCCTCGTGGAACGTGTCGCCGAACGACGCCGTCACGAGGTCGCGGCGGCACACGTCCTCGACCTGCGGCCGCACGTCCATCACGAGCCGCGGCGCCGCGACCCCCGCCCGCGCGAGCGCGAACTCCGTGCGCTCGTTCGGCGGGCCGCAGCAGGCGGCGACGGCGTCGGGCCGCGACGTGCGCCGCAACAGATCGGCGTAGGCGAGCGCCGAGCAGATGGCGTCGGTGTCGGGGTTGCGGTGCCCGAAGACGAGGACGCTCATGCAACGCGGCTCACGCCTCCCCGGGCGCCTGCAGCCAGCAGGCGAGCGTGGGGTCCCAGGCCTGGACCTCGTCGGGCTTGAAATAGAGGCCGATCTCGCGGACGGCCGACTCGGGCGAGTCGGAGGCGTGCACGAGGTTCATCTGCCGGCTCGCCGAGTAGTCGCCGCGAATCGTGCCGGCGGCCGCCTTCAGGCCGCTCGTGGCCCCGAGCATCTCGCGCACCACGCGGACCACTTCCGGCCCCTCGAACACGGCGGCCACCACGGGCGACGCGGTGATGAACTGCTCGAGCCCCGGATAAAAAGGCTTCTCGACGTGCTCGGCGTAGTGCTGCCTGGCCAGGGCGGGCGTGATCCGCAGCATCTTCAGCGCCACGAGCCTGAGGCCCTTGTCGTCGAACCGCGCGAGGATCCGGCCGAGCAGCCCGCGCTCGAGGCAGTCGGGCTTGAACATCACGAACGTGCGGTCCATGGGAGGCATCCGGAGGCGGAGAACGGGCGGGATGCGGAGTCTACTGAGCGACCCGCACGGTTCCCAGACCGACTCGTCCGGAGCCCGACCGCCCCCGCACCGCATCTCGCGGTCCATGCAGCCGCCGCGGCACCCGGAGGACGTTTTCCATCCCGACTCCTACACTACACTGTCGTATCTGGTCGCCGTCTCCCACCCTCCCCGCGAGCCTCCCCGAATGGACGCCGTCCCGCCTCCCAAGGGCCCCTCCAGGTTCGGCCCGATGTTCGGCCGCCCGCTGGGCATGCCGGCGCTCGTGCTCGTGGCGCTCGTGGGGCTGGCGCTCGTCACGCTCTTCGCCCGGGAGCAGGCCGCCCTCCCCTCCACCATCAGCTACGACGAGTTCGTGCGGCAGGTGCAGGCGGGCAACGTGTCGGCCGTGGAGATCGCCGGCAACACCCTGCAGGGCCAGTTCCGGGCGGCGCCGCCGCCGGAGCGGATCGGCGGCGTGACGAACGCCAAGACCTTCCGCCTCGAGCTCTCGACCTATCTCGGCGAGGGCCTCGACAAACTCCTCCTCGACCACTCCGTGAAGACCACCGTCCGGCAGCCGAGCGACGGCACCGGCTTCCTGCTCGGGCTCTACATGCTCGTGCCGCTCCTGCTCATGGCCGGCTTCTGGATGACGCTCCGCCGGGCCCGCGACCCGCTCGCCGGC
>RGVT01000166.1 GCA_010027105.1 Planctomycetia bacterium | reverse complement strand
TGCCCGAGTCGATGCTCGCCGCCGGCTTCGAGGAGTTCGCCGACCGTTGGAACCCGATCCTCGACGTGTTCGCCGAGTGTGGCGTACGGTTCGCGCTGGAGGTGCACCCCACCGAGATCGCGTTCGACACGGTCACGGCCCAGCGGGCGCTCGATGCGCTTGGCCGCCGCGAGGAGTTCGGTTTTAACTTCGACCCCAGCCACCTCCACTGGCAAGGCGTCGATCCGGTCGAGTTCATTCGCACGTTCCACGACCGCATCTACCACGTGCACGTCAAGGACGCGGTCGTCACGCTCAACGGCCGGAGCGGCATCCTCGGGAGCCATCTCAACTTCGGCGATCCGCGCCGCGGCTGGGACTTCCGCTCGCCGGGCCGGGGCGGCGTCGACTTCGAGGAGATCATCCGGGCCCTCAACCAGATCGGCTACGAAGGGCCGCTCTCGGTGGAGTGGGAGGACTGCGGCATGGACCGCGAGCACGGCGCGGCCGAGGCCTGCGAGTTCGTGCAAAACCTCGACTTCGCGCCGAGCAACCGGCAGTTCGATTCGGCGTTCGCCGAGGAAGCCTGACACGCGGCCGCCGGCGGAGGCGGCCCCGGCGCAGGGAAGCGACGGGATCGATTCATGCACGAACTCACGCGGCGCAGCGCGTTTGCGGCCGGCGTGGTCGCGGTCTGGGGCTGGCCGCGCGAAGGCCGGCCGCTGCCGGGGCCCGGCGCGGCGTTTCGGCTCCCGGCGGCGCCGGCGGCCGACGAGCCGCCGCTGTTCACGAGCGGCTTCATCGACCACGATCCCCCGCTCGCCTACGTGCATTGCCCGAGCATCTGCGAACGCGCCGCCGGCGGCCTGGCCTGCGCGTGGTATGCCGGCGCGCACGAACTGGCCGCCGACGTGGCCGTCTGGATGGCCACCGCGGCTGCCGACGAGGCCGGAGGGGCCACCGAGTGGGCCGCTCCGCGGCTCGTCGTCGACCGTCGGCGCGCGTCCCGCGACCTCGGGCGGTTCGTCGACCGCGTGGGCAACGCGGTGATCTTCGGCGACGACGGCGGCCGGCTGTGGCTCGTGTACGTGACGATCGCCGTCGGCGGCTGGTCGGGCAGCACGCTCAACGCGTGTTCTTCGACCGACGGCGGCGTCACGTGGACCGCGGGCCGCCGGCTCCCCCTCAGCCCGTTCTTCAACGTCAGCGAACTGGTGCGGGCGGCGCCGGTGCGGCTCGACTCCGGCGAGATCGTGCTGCCGGTGTACCACGAGTGCGTCGGCAAGTTTCCGGAACTGGTGTGGCTGGCTCCCGAGGCCGACGGCTTGCGGGCGGTGAAGACGCGGCTGGCCGGCGGGCGCTCGTTCCTGCAGCCGGCGGTGGTACCCCTCGACGGGCGTCGCTGCCTGACGCTGCTGCGCTGCCATGCGGCCTCCCGCCGGCTGATGCTGCAGCGGTCGGAGGACGGCGGCCGCACCTGGTCGACCCCCGAGCCCACGCCCCTGCCGAACCCCGACGCGAGCGTGGCGGCGGTCCGGCTCTCCGACGGTACGGTGCTGCTCGCCTGCAATCTCGCCCGCGAGGGCCGGGCGACGCTCGACCTCGTGCGGTTCGACCCGGCGGCGGCCTTCTGGCAGCGCGTGGCCACGCTCGACGACGAGCCGGGGGAGCGATTCGCCTATCCATACATGATGCACGACCGCCGGGGCCGGGTGCACCTCGTGTACACCTGGAAGATGCGGCGGGTCCGGCACGTCGTCATGAACGAGGCCTGGATCCGTGGCCGGCCGGCGGAGCGGATGACGTGACCGTGGCGGCATGGTGGTATCCGGTGGCGGCCTGGGGCGTGGCGATCGCGGCGCTCGTGCGGCTCGCCGTCCGACGGCCGATCCCGCGTTGGCTGCCGGTCGCGTTGGGCTGCATGTCGGCCGTGCCGGTCGCCGGCATGCCCGTCGGCCGCTGGCTCCACGGGCTCGGGCAGACGTTTTCGATCCCCTTTCTGGTCGTGTTGGTCGATCTGGTCGCCGCTCCCTTCCTCTCGCGTCCGTGGCTCAACCCGGCGGCCCGGTGGGCGGCCGTATGGTGGGGCGCGGGCGCGTCGTTGCTCCTTTATCCTGCGGCGCTCGGGCTCAGCCGCTTCGATCCCTATGCGCTCGGCTGGAGCGAGCCCGGCGTGGCGGCGGCCGTGGCCTCGATGGGCGCGGGGCTCGCGCTCGCCGGCAATCGCTTCGGCCTCGTACTCCTGGCTGCTGGCATCGCCTGGCGGGTCGGGCTTTTTGAATCGGACAACGCGTGGGACTTCGTCGTCGATCCAATCTACGGCGTGACGGCGCTCGGCAATCTGCTCCTCACGGCAGCTCGCAGCGCCTGGCGGCGAGCGTGGCCGTCGGCACGCGCGATCGTCGCCACGGCCATCGCGATCGCCGCCACCGCGGCGCCGGCGGACCTCACCGCCGTCGAGCCGATCCCTCGCGAAACACTCGACGACCAGTGGGAGGCGGCCGCAGCTGATCTCGTGCGGCGCGCCGAACGCGGCGGCCATGCGGAGCTCGGCGCCCTCGTGCGCGAGTGGCGCCTGCCCGACACGCCGGGTCGCCAACGCGTGCTCGCGATTCCCGACGCGCTCGAAACGCCCGCGTTCATCGACACCCCCGACGAACAGGCGATCTGGGCCGATTTCGTGGCGGCCCGTCGCACGCGCGCAGCCGGGCTGTTCGCCCTCGCCGTCGAAGCAGCCCAGGCGCACGCGAGCATCCCCACCCGCGCCGAGCGGGCCGCCGCGGACAAGCCGCCCGCGCTCTCCCAGCGCAGCTGCACCACGATCGAGATCCTTTCCGAGGTGCTCCGCGACGATCCCGACCACGAGCAGGCCCGCAAGGCGGGCGGTTCGGTGAAGCGCGACGGCCGCTGGCTGTGGCCCGAGGCGGCCAAGCGGCTCGACGCCGGCGACGTGGCCGATCCGATCCGCGGCTGGATCACGAAGTCGCAGGCCGCGCGAGCGCCCGACCAGCGGCCGGGCCGGCCCGTGGCCTGGCTCTCGGATCACTGGAAGATCTCGTCGCAGGCGGGGCCCGATGCGGCCGCGGCGCTCGCCCGCGAACTCGAGGTCGCGCACGCCGTGTGGCGGCAGGCGTTCGGCGGATTCATCCTCGAGCCGGCCGATCTCGAGCGGGCGGTCGAGGGCCGCGCGCGGCCGACGAGCCACGGGCCGTTCGCCGCCACGCTGTTCGCCGATCGCGCGGCATACGTCGCGGAACTGGAAAAACTCGAGCCCACGATCGCCCGCACGCTCGGGCTCTACTGGACGCCGACCCGCACGGCCTATTTCTTTCCGATCGGCGAGGGCGGAGACGAGCCGGGAGTGTCCACGATCCATCACGAGGCCGTGCATCAACTGTTCGCCGCGATGCGGAAGACGAGCCCGCTCGTGGGCGAGCGCTGCGGGTTCTGGGCCGTGGAGGCCGCGGCGTGCTACATGGAAAGTCTCCGAGCGGCGCCGTATGGCTGGACGCTCGGCGGCCGCGACGCCGGCCGCGCACCCGCCGCCCGCGAGCGGCTCATCGACGACGGGTTTTATGTTCCTCTCGAAGAGCTCTGTGGGCTCGGCCGCACGGACCTCCAGGCCGACGCGCGGCTGCCGGCGATCTACAGCCAGATCTCCGGTCTCGCCGACTTCTTCATGAACGGCGAGCAGGCGCGATACCGCGAGGCGTTCGTCGAGTATCTCGTGCGTGTCTATACAGGCTCCGTCTCCCCCGACACGCTCGCCCGCCTCTGCGGCACGAGCTACGCCGACCTCGACGACGCCTACCGCCGCCACATGGCGAGACCTTGACCGGGCTTACCGCCCCGCCGGGCCCGCGGTGGCCCAATCGTAGGGAACGAATCCGAGCGGCACGGCCGGTGAGTCGGGCTTCAGGCGGTAGTCGTGCCGGGCAGGATCGATGAACCCCGGGTCGGCCACGATCGAGCCCTGCTCGTGGCCGGCGGTTTGCCACTCGGCGAGCGTCTTGCCGAGAAACGTCACCGGCTCGCCGGCCGTGTTCCACCAGCAGTTGGAGCCTGTGACCGCCTGCAGCTTGTCCCACGGCCCCTTGATCGACTGCCCGGTCCGCCAGGCGATGACGTTGCGTTCGAACGTGAACGAACGGTGGTCCTCGGCCCGGGTCGCCTGCACCTGCCAGTCGCGGGCGTTCACGAAGACGTTGTGCCGCACCACGTTGTCGCGGCCGTAGTGCTGGTGGAAGCCGCCCGAGGTGGTGTCGTGGACGAGGTTGTTCTCGTAGACGATGCCCGCCGTGCCCTCGTCGGCATAGAGGCCCCAGCCGCCGTAAGTGCGGCCCGCCACATCGTGGATCACGTTGCCGCGGACCACCGTGCCCGCGGCGTCGCCCAACGTGTAGATGCCCCCCATGTCGCAGAGCAGGCCCTGCCCGATCCGATGGATGCGATTGGCCTCGATCCGGTTTCGCTGCGCGCGGCTCGGGCCGTAGCCCCAGGTCCAGCCGGCGGAGATGCCGGTGTAGAACATGTCGAAGATCTCGTTGTGGGTGACGGCGTTGTCCGACGATTGGCCGATCCAGATGCCGACGGCGGTAGGGAAGATGCGGCCGCCGTGGCGGATGACGCAGTTGTCGATCGTGTTGCCGGCGGTGTGGTCGGCGTCGGCCTTCGCGATCGCCGCCGTGCCGATCCGCACGCCGCCCGCGGCCATGTCTTCGACGAGGCACCGCTCCACCCGGCAGTCGCGGCAGCCCTTGCGGAGCCAGAGGCCGTAGCCTCCGGTGTGGGCGATCGCGCAGTCGCGAAATGCGATCTGCCGTCCGCCATCGACCATCACGGCGGCGGTCACCGGCTCCGCCGCCTGCACCGGCTCGAAGCCGGCCGGGGGCGTGAGCCACTGGGTGTGGTGAAACGTGATCCCGGAAAACGTCACGTGGGCACAATGGCGTTCGTTTGCAGGATCACCCTGGATGACGAGCAGCTGCGGCGCGACCGGCGCGATCACCTTGGCGGTGGCCAGCGTTTCGCCGGGTCGCGGCTTGTACAAGAGCCGGCCGGCCGGATCGAGAAACCACTCGCCCGGCTCGTCGAGAAAGGCCCGGGCATTGGCGAAGACCGCCGTCGATTTCGCATCCCAGCGGTTCCACGGCTTCATGCCGAGACCGCTCACGATCACCTGCCGGCTTTCCGGATCGAGCCGCTCGATGAACCGGCGGGTGATGTCCCACTTGTGGTGCACGGTGAGTTCCACGGCGGCGACCGCGGCAGAGTCGAGCCCGGCGAGCGGGGCGAAGCCGTCGGGGTCGAGCGTGACGGTCTGCCGGGCGGAGGCGAGCCGCTGCTTGGATTTCGGCATGTTGGGACTTGGCTTGTCGGGATTTGGCTTCGCACCGGAAGCTGCAGCGGCGTTCGTGCCCGATTCCGTGAGCGGCTCCTCGACGCAGGCCTCGATCGCAGCCACGCCCGCGTCGGGCTCCCGCGCCCGCACCGCGCGGACCCCGTTCACGAACAGCTGCTCGAACCGAAAGCGCTCGGCCGCCGGCGCGGCGAGCGCCGCGGCGGGGATGTCGGCCACCCACAGGCCGGCGTCGGCTCCCGTGCCTTCGCGCAGGCCCGTGATCGCCCGGCCGCCGCTGATCACGGGCCGGCTTTCGGGCCGAGCCCCCGGGGCCGCTTCATACGAGACAGGAGCGGCAGCCGTGCCACCGTGTTCGGGGCCGAGCACGAACGGCCGCGTGAGCCGATAGCAGCCCTCGGCGAGGATCACCCGCGCTGGAAGGCCGGCGCCATCCGGAGCCGCGCGGCGGCCGCGGACGAGATCGCGGGCCCGCTCGAGCGAGGCCACGGGGCCGTCGGTGCGATCGGCGTTCGGGGTGTCGAGCCGTCCCGTCCAGTCATCATCGCCGGCGGGCGACACATGAACGACGATCTCCCCGGCCGCCGCCGACACGGCCGCGAACACGAGCAACCAGACGCTGCCAGTCCTCCAATCGCAGCGGGACGGAAATGCCATCACGCGGCTGCGTCGAGAATCGTGCCGTTGCACCAGACCCGCACCTGCCTGGAGCGGGCGTAGCCGCGCAGCTCCGGCGCAATGGCCTGGCACGCGACGAGCGGCACCGCGGCGAGGCCGGCCTTCCGCAGGATGCCCGCCCGCTTTTCCGCGCGATCGATGTCGTCGGCGCCGCAGGTCGCCGACACCTCCACGACCACGTGGCTGGCGACGCCATCGATCATGCCCGCCGCGATCGCGTCCACCCGTAGCACCTCGTCGGCCTCGTCGGGGTCGACGGCCTGCTCGATCGCGTCGCG
>RGVT01000165.1 GCA_010027105.1 Planctomycetia bacterium | reverse complement strand
GGCGAGAACGCCCGCAGCGAGGACATGATCGTGAACCCCACGAAGGAGAAGAAGCTCACGAACATGCGGGCCAGCGGCAGCGACCGCAACATTCTCTTGAAGCCGCCGCGGCGCATGTCGCTCGAGGAGGCCCTCGAATACATCGAGGACGACGAGCTCGTGGAGGTCACGCCCGACGTGATCCGGCTCCGCAAGATCCTGCTCTCCGAGCACGACCGCAAGCGGCAGAGCCGGCAGAAGTGAGGGGCTCAAAACTCGTAGGCGCGCCCGGGCTCCACGAGTTCCACGCGCGGGAGGCCGAGGGCCGCGATCTGCCGGGCGATGGCGGCGGCATGGCGGGGCTTGCGGTGGACCACGATCCAGAGGACGTCGCGCGGGAGTTTGCGCGTCTCGGCTGCGAAGGAGCCGCTGCACAGATGGCCGACGGCCGCGGCGAGCCCGGCGTGCTCGTCGGGGAAGCTCGCCTCCAGGAACACCGCCCGGAGGTTGGGAACCGCGGCGAGGTGCCGCCAAATGGCGTCCGTGGGCCCGGTGTCGGACGGAAACGCGACGGCCGCTCGGCCGTCGTCGACCACGAGCCCGAGGGTGTCGGTGCCGTGCGACACCGGCACCGGCGTCACGGCGAGGCCGGCCCGAGTCACGGGGGCGAACGGCTCGATGGCGGTCGCCCGCACGAAGGCGTCTTCGGGCCGCGAGAGCGCGAAGAAGTCGGGCCAGACCCGGCCGTTGAAGACGTCGGTGTGCAGGAACTCGAGCACGCCGGCCGAAGCCAGCAGCTCGACGCTCTCCGGCCCCGGCTCGTAGACGTTCTCCAGGAAAATCGGCAGCGTCGCGATGTGGTCGAGGTGCTCGTGGGTCACGAACACGTGCCGCACCCGACGCTGCCGCCCGCGATCGGCCAGCAGGCCGAGGGACCCGGCATCGATCGCCACCTCGGCGTCCACGAGATACGTCGTGAGAAACTGCGCGTCCGACGGGGGCACGCTCGAGGGGAGCAGTTCGATCCGCATCAGGCCTGGCCTCCGGGGTCTTCCATCGCTCAGATCGCGAAAAAATCGCGGATTTTCCGCAAGATGTCCTGGTCGTTCGGAACGGTCCGCTCGGCCCCGGCGAGCGCCTGCGACCGGGTGACGAGCCGCTCCCGCAGCGCCTTTCCGAGCCGCTCCACGAGGTCCGGCCGCTCGGCGAGCACCCGCCCGAACGACTCCTTCCCCACCTCGAGGAGGCGGGTCTCGACGAGTGGCCACGCGCGGAGCACCGGTCATGAGGGACATCTCGCCGAAGTAGTCACCCGCCTCGAGCGTGGCGACGTGCACCGGCGCGTCGACGGCGGCGGCCGAGACCTCCACGCGGCCGTCCATCACCACGAACATGGCGGCGCCGGGCTCGCCCTGGCGCACGACCTGCTCGCCGGCGGCATAGACGCGGTCGACGTTCTCCGCGGCCAGCCGCCGCACCAGCGCGGCATCGAGCGGGGAGAGCAGGCCGATGGACGCGAGGCACTCGGCCCGCCTGCGCAGCGCGGCGTCGGGCGGCTCCGCCGCCGGCGCGGGGAGCTGCGTGAGCCGGATCGCCTGGGTGGCCACCGGGATCTCGATGCCGTGGCGGGCGAAGGCATACCAGATCCGGTCGCGGGCCATGCCGTCGACCCGGTCGCGCTTGTCGAACTCGGTGGTGAACAGCCGCACCCAATGCTCGACGCCGCGCTCCGTGAACGCGTTGGTCACCACCGAGGGTGCCGGCCGCTCGAGCACGCCGAAGCTCCCGCGGATCGCGTCGAGGATGAGCGCCTGCACCCGTTGCGGCGGGACGTCGTAGGGTGTGACGACGAACAGTGAGCGCCGCGACCAGGGGTCGGGCTTCGTGAAGTTGCGGATCGACGCCTGGGCGAGCTGGCCGTTGGGAATGATGACGTGGGCCTCGTCGAGCGTGAGCACCTTCGTGGCCCGCCAGTTGATCTCCACGACCCGCCCGACATGGGCCGGGTTCGGGTCGTACTGGATCCAGTCGCCGATCTCGAAGGGGTGCTCGGCGTGGATGGCGAGCCCCGCGAACACGTTGCCGAGCGTGTCCTTGAGCGCGAAGCCGATCACCGCCGTCACGAGCGCCGACCCGGCGAGCAGCTCGCCCGCGTCGATCCCGGCCTCCCACAACCCGGCGACCACCGCCGCCGCCAGCGCCAGCCAGCGGAGCACGTCGAGGAAGATCCTGGGCATCGGCACGGCGAACCGCTCCCAGACGGGCACGGCGGCCACCACGACGAGCGACTGCAGGACCGAGGCGACGCCGCACAGGCGGGCGAGGGCGAGCGCCGCGTCTCGCCACTCGGGAGCCGCGGCCGCCGCGGCCGCGGCCACGCCGCCGAGCGTGAGGAGGGCTGCCGAGCCCGAGGCCAGCCGCCGCCGGCCCCGCGGCAGGAGCACGACGGCGACCGCAGCTGCGACCGCGGCCACGGCCAGTTCGCCCACGCCCGGCACAGCGACGGCGAACATGCTGGGGGAAAACGGCTGCATGGGCCGCATTGTGGAGGCCTCCCGGCCGCGGCGGCAAATGGCTGCGGCCGCCCGGGCGGGCTGCGCGGGGCCCGGCCCGCCGCCGGCCCGGTGGACTTCCCGGCGGCGGGCCGCTATCCTGCGCGGTTTGTCCGTCGCCCGCCGGCCCTCAGGAAGTCCATGGTCAAGCTCACGGTCCGAGAACGCGAAAGCATCCAGGAGGCGGTCCGCCGCTTCCGCAAACTGGTCGAGCGCAGCGGCATCAAGAAGGAGATGCGGCGGCGCGAATTTTACGAGAAGCCGAGCGAGACCCGCCGCCGCGCCCGCCTCCGCGCGGAGCGCCGCACCAAAAGAAACCGCCTCCTCGGCGTGTAGGGCGCAACCGCCTCCTCGGCGTGGAGGGCGCAACGGCCTCCCCGCTCAGAACGCGCGGGTGAACCGGAAGAAAAAGCCGTCGAGTGCCAGGCTCGAATTCGTGAGCGGCACGTTGGAGACGGGAGTCAGCGGCGGGGTCGCTTCCGTCCGCACCGTTTCGGCATAGCCCAGGTTCCCGAAGTACAGGAGCGTCCATCCGGCCGAGAGGCTGGTTCGCGGCCGCATCTGCCACGTGGCCCCGAGCGACACGTCGACGTTCGGGATCACGGTCGTGCCGCCAACGGCCTGCCGCTCGAAGGTGCGGTCGACATCGAGCGTGAGCCGCGTATCGGTGTTCGAGAGGCTGCCCACGAGCAGCGAGCCACCCACCGATCCGAACGCGCTCCAGCGGCGCTGGGCGCCGAAATACCGCCGCACCTGCCCCGCCAGCCGCGGCCCGACGCCGCCGAACGTGCGACTCGTCGTCACGAGCAGATCCGGGAACCCCACCGTGATCACGTTGTTGAAGACGTTCGACGTGACGCGGCTGTCGAGAAACCGGATGCCGGCGCCGGCCGCGAGGTCCCACACGGGCGCCCCGCGTGCACCCGTCTCGACGTCCACCCTGCGGGCCCACTCGAGATCGTAGATGTTGAGCCCCACCTTGGCCGTGGAGGTGATCGATTCGCCGGCCGCGTCGGCTCCCGTGTTGTAGGGCCCGATGACGATCGTGCCGTTGCCGCCCGACCAATTGCCGGAGGCGAAGCCGGTCGCGGTGGTCTGGGCGAAAAAATTCGTGTAGGAGAAACGGAACACGTGGTCGACGGAGGTCTGGTAGCCGACGAAGGCCCTCAGTCCGCCGCTGAAGGCGAAGTCGTAGTCGATCGCGTCGAGGGAACTGGAATAGTTGGGCGTCCCGCCCGACCGGGTGTTCGCAAGCATGGCGGTGGCATTGCTGAACGAGGGCCGGAGGAGGAGAAAATCGGCCCCCGCCTGCCAGCGCGTGTCCGGCGTCCCGGTGCCTGCCACCGGGCGGTGCATCTCCGTCTCGGTGGTGAATTCCCCGCCGTCGAAAACGAAGGGTTCCTCCGGGAGGAGGACCTCCTCGCCGAGCGCCGCGGGAACCTGCGTCGGGCTCGCGGCATCATCGCCGGCGAGCACCGATCGATCGGCTGCGGCGGCCCGGGCGTCCGGCACCACGGCCGCCGCGCAGATCGGACCCGCCGCGAGCACGAAGACGCGCCGCGCGGGGAACGAGTTGGTCAACGCGGTGCCCATCGACAGCCCCTCGGCCGGGCGAAGCGGGGAAGGACCGAACCGGTCCGCCCGGCAGACTTTATCGGGCCGGCAAGGCTCCGTTCCTCAGCAATACCGGAACGCCTTGCCCAGCCTGCCCGGTGTGACGCCGGTCAGGCGGCCGTGCGGCGGCGTCTGCCGGCCGTCCACGCCCCGACCCCCGCCGCGGCCGCGAGCAGCACGAGCGTGGACGGCTCGGGCACCGGCACGGGCGCGATCTGGACTCCCACCTGCTGCCCGGCGGTCTTGAACGGATCGATCACCACGGTTTCCAGGCTGTACGCAAACCGCTTCACCGATCCCGGGACCGCGCCCGGATCCTGCGGGCCGGGAACCCGGACCAACACGTCGAGCACGCCGAAGTCGTTCGTCGCGCTCAGCCGCGGATCCGCGAAACTGGGCTGGCTCGGGCAGAAGAAGTTTTGCTGCAGCGTGTATCCCCTGGGATCCAGACCACCCGGCGAGGTGATCATCCGCACCGTGACGCTCTCGCCACTCGGAATCGGCTTGTCGAGATCGATGAACACCGTGTTCGAGGCGGCGCTCCACTTCCACGAGGAGTCTCGTTGATCGGGCGCGAGCGAGACGTCTTGGATCGCGGTGGACCCCATGTTGGTCACGTTCAAACGCACCTGCTCGACGCGGGCGTCCGACCCGGCCGCGAGGTTCGTCACCCGCACGTAGGGGCGGGACGCGAGCACGGCCTGCTCCATCGCGGTCTGCCGCCAGAGTTTGTGGGCCACGGCCGGATTCGAGTTGTGGATCCAGTTGACGTTGCTGGCGATGTCGATCCGAAAGTTCGCCGCGGAGATCGTTTCACCGCGAGCGGGGTACTGCCCGACCACGGCCCCCGCCCACAGCACCGCGAGCGCCACGACGGGCGACATCCGGCCACGGCGGTTCGTGCCACGGAACGTGCTGGACGCTGACATTGGTCGTGCGTGTCATCAGAGAGTCCTCAGAAACCGCGTCGGGAGTTGCGTGGCACGACGGCGTTCCGCCGAGGGCGGGAATCAGCCGGCCAGCGCTCGATCATTCCGCGCCGGAACACCAGGCCGTCCGTGCGAACGTGAGCCGAGAAACAGGGGCCGCAACCTGAGAAGACAGCGTCCGGAGAACTCGGTTCAACGACGACCACGAACCCGGGAACCGGGTCGACCGCGGTCTGAAGAACTCACGAGCGGACTGCCTGTTTGTTGAGACGGAAGGGAACTCGGCTGCCGAATTCCTCTGAGCCCGAAATTTATCCTGACCCCGCCCAGCCTGTCAACGACCGGGTCGAAATTTTTTGGAGACCGCCCGCCGCCTGGAAAAAACGGGCGTTTTACGGCCATTTCGCCGCTTTCAGCGCCAGTCGAGGGCCACGTCGAGCCAGGGGGCGTCGTGCGTGGGCCACCCGCTGCTCACCCGGTCGACGCCCGTCTCCGCCACGGGCCTCACCGTGGCGGGGCGGATTCCTCCCGAGGCCTCGAGCACGATGCGGGCGGCCGTGCCGGCCCCCTGTCGGCCGCGCAGGTCCACCGCCGCCCCGAGCTCGGCCGGAGTCATGTTGTCGAGCAGGACGACGTCGGGGGCCGCTTCCAACACCTCAGCCACCTGCTCCAGCGACTCGACCTCGACTTCGACCACGGTCGCCTCAGCCCGCTCCGGCGGGAACGCCGCGGCGACGAACGCCCGCGCCCTCCGCACGGCGTCGGCCGGCCCGATCCCCCGCGCGGCGAGCGCCGCGAGATGGTTGTCCTTGACGAGGATCGCGTCGTGGAGGCCGTGACGATGGTTCCAGCCGCCGCCGAGCCGGACGGCCAGCTTGTCGAGCAGCCGCCAGCCGGGAATCGTCTTTCGCGTGTCGTACACGCGGCAGCCCGTGCCCGCCACGGCATCGACGAGCTGCCTGGTCGCGGTCGCCACCCCGGACATCCTCCCGATCAGGTTGAGCAGCACCCTCTCGGCGGCGAGGATGCTGCGCGTGGGCCCGGACAGCGTGGCCACGACGTCGCCCTGAGACACCATCGTGCCGTCGGCGACCGCCGGCCGCCAGGCGAGCTCCTCGGCGGCGACCCGCGCGACGACGCCCGCGGCGTCGAGCCCGGCGATCACCCCCGGGCGGCGGCAGGTGACGTTCAGGCAGGCGGTGGCCCCTCGATCGACGGTGGCCACGCTCGTCCAGTCGCACTCGTG
>RGVT01000164.1 GCA_010027105.1 Planctomycetia bacterium | reverse complement strand
GGGCTTCCCGCCCCGAGCCGCCCGCATGCCCGCCGCCCCCGCATCGCCCCATGCCCAGTCCGGCGCCGCGACGGCGCCGCAGGCCGAGCGGGTGCTCGTGCTCGATTTCGGTTCGCAGTACGCCCAGTTGATCGCCCGCCGTGTCCGCGAGCAGCACGTCTACTGCGAGATCGTGCGGCACGACATCGCCGCCGAGCGGATCCTTGAACTCCGGCCGCGCGGCATCATCCTCTCGGGCGGGCCGGCGAGCGTCTACGAAGAGGGGGCTCCGCAGTGCGACCCCGGGATCTTCGGCCTGGGCATCCCGGTGCTCGGCATCTGCTACGGCATGCAGCTCGCCTGCCGCGCGCTCGGCGGCGGCGTGGGGCAGGCCCGCGCCCGGGAATACGGCCGTGCCACCTGCGACGTGGTGGCCGGCGACGCGCTCTTCGCCGGCGTGCCGCGTCATACCGAGGTGTGGATGAGCCACGGCGACCAGGTCGACCGCGTCTCGGCCGACTTCCTCCCTCTCGCGAGTACGCCGACCTGCCCGCTCGCGGCGGTCAGGCACGCCACGCTGCCGGTCTTCGGGCTCCAGTTCCATCCAGAGGTCACCCACACCCCCGCCGGTGCCACGATCCTCGGGAACTTTCTCCGGGCGGTCTGCGGCTGCAGCGGCTCGTGGCGACTCGAGGACTTCGCCGCGCGCACCATCGACGAGCTGCGCCGGCGGGTCGGCGGCGACCGGGTGATCTGCGGCCTCTCCGGCGGCGTCGACTCGGCGGTGGTGGCGGCGCTGTTGTCGAAGGCGATCGACGACCGGCTCTCCTGCATCCTCGTCGACAACGGCCTGTTGCGCAAGAACGAGGCGGCCGCGGTGATCGAGCAGTTCACCACCCACTTCCGGGCCGACCTCCACGTGGTCCGGGCGGAGGAGCGGTTCCTCGCCGTGCTGGCCGGCGTGACCGATCCGCAGGAGAAGCGCCGGCGGATCGGCCGTACCTTCATCGACTGCTTCGCCGACGAGGCGGCGAAGATCGCCGGGGCGAGATTCCTCGCCCAAGGCACGCTCTATCCCGACGTCATCGAGAGCGGTGCCGCACCCGACGGCCCGGCCGCCACGATCAAGCTGCACCACAACGTGGGCGGCCTGCCCGAGGACCTGCAGTTCGAGCTGATCGAGCCGCTCCGCGACCTCTTCAAGGACGAGGTGCGGGCGCTCGGCCTCCGGCTCGGGCTGCCGGAGCGGATCGTGTGGCGGCATCCGTTCCCGGGGCCCGGGCTCGCCGTCCGCTGCCTCGGCGAGGTGACGAAGCCTCGGCTCGACACGCTCCGGGAGGCCGACGCGATCGTGCTCGAAGAATTGGAGAAGGCCGGGCTGATGCGGAAGGTGTCACAGGCGTTCGCCGTGCTCCTGCCGGTGCAGAGCGTGGGAGTGATGGGCGACGCCCGCACCTACGACGACGCGCTGGCCGTGCGTGCGGTGGAAACCGAGGACTTCATGACCGCCGACTGGAGCCACCTGCCGTACGACCTCCTGGCCCGGATCTCGAGCCGGGTGATCAACGAGGTACGGGGCGTCAACCGCGTCGTCTACGACGTTTCCTCGAAGCCTCCCGCCACGATCGAGTGGGAGTGAGGCGGCGGGCCGCGAGGTCCCGGGTTCCCACCACGAACCTGTCGGCACCGTCAGGCTGCCCGCCGCCGACGGGCCATGGCATAATCAGGGGTCGTCATGCACATCGCGATCATCGAGGACGATCCCGTCGTGGCCCGGGCCGTGAAGACCGCGGTCGAGGAGTCGGGCCACACCTGCACGCTCGTGTCGGACGGTGAGACCGCCGTCCGCGAGCGGACGCTGCTCTCGTGTGACCTGGCCGTGCTCGATGTCATGCTGCCGAAGGTCGGCGGCCTCGAGGTGCTCAGGCAGGCGCGGTCGGCCGGCATCCGCACCCCGGTGATCGCGCTCACGGCCCTGGGGACGACGGCCGACAAACTCCAGGGCTTCGAGGCCGGAACCGACGACTACCTCGTGAAGCCGTTCGAGATGGACGAACTCCTGGCCCGGATAGAGGCGGTGCATCGCCGTGCCGCACACAAGCCCGCGATGGAACTCCGCGCGGGGGACCTGTGCCTGGGGCTCTCGACGAAGCGGGTCACCCTCGCCGACCGCACCATCGACCTCACGCCCACCGAATTCAGCATCCTCGAGCTGCTGATGCGGTTTCACGGGCAGGTGGTGACCCGCAAGATGCTCTGCGAACACGTCTGGGGATTCGACTGGGACGGGCCCACGAACGTGATCGAGGTCCATATCAACAGGCTCCGCGGCAAGCTCGACCGCGGCCGCGAGGAGTCGTTCATCCACACGGTGCGGGGCCGCGGGTATGCACTTGCCGCGGCCTGACTGGACCCGTTTCTCCACGCTGCGGGCGCGGCTCACGCTCTGGAACACCGGGGTCGTGCTGCTGATGACGGTGGCGTCGCTCGTGGCGGCGCGGCTCGCCGCCCAGGCGACGCTCTACGACGACGCCGATGCCGAGCTCCGCGCCGGGGCGATGGAGATCGTGCTCGCGATCCAGGATCTCTCCCCCGACGTCTCGGGCGCGATCGCCGAGATGCAGCGCATGGTGCGCAGCCACGAGGAGCGGGGCTGGTTCGTCCACCTGCTCACCGAGGACGGAGCCACCGTGTGGAAGAGCGACCACTGCCCCGACGCGGTGGCCGCGTTCCCCCCGTCGAATCTCGGCGAAGCGGAGAACATCCGGCAGGTGGGTCCCTTTCGCTACGTGCGCCGGCTGATCGCCCAGCCCGGCCAGCCCGTGTACCACGTCCGGGTCGGCACCTACACCACGGGGCTCGACGAGCGGCTCACGGCGCTGGTGCGGCAACTGACGCTCGTCGACGGCGCTCTCCTGCTCGTCACGCCGGCGGTCGGCTGGTGGCTGGCGCGGCGCGCCACGCGCCCCATCGCGGAGATTCTCGGCACCGCCGAGCGACTCCGCCCGACGCGGCTCGGCGACCGGCTGCCCGTGCACGGCACCCGCGACGAACTCGACCGCCTGTCGCTGACCATCAACAGGCTGCTCGACCAGGTGGCGGGGCACGTGGCCGACCAGGAACGGTTCGTCGCGGACGCGGCCCACGAGCTCCGCGGGCCCCTGGCGGCGGTCCAGAGCACCCTCGAGGTGGCCGTGGCGAAGGACCGCCCGGCTGGCGACTACCGGCAGGCGATCACGGAGGTACTCGACGAGAGCCGCCAGCTTTCCAGGCTCACCAACGACCTCCTCTTGTTGGCGGAGGGGCAGGCCGAGACGCTCGGCGACGCAACGAGCGAGGTCGACCTCGCCGGCGTCGTCCGCTCGACGGAGAGCATGTTCGCCGGCCCGGCCGAGGAGCGGGGCATCACGCTCGCGGCGGTGGCACCGACGGCCGCGCTCGTCCGCGGCGAGTCCCGCGCCCTCCGGCAGGTCGTGAGCAACCTCGTTGACAACGCGATCCGGTTCACGCCGCTAGGTGGAACGGTGCGGATCTCGCTCGCGGTCGACGGCGCCGCCCGCCAGGCGGTGCTCGCCGTGCACGACACCGGCCGCGGCATCGAAGAGCGGCACGTGCCCCGGGTCTTCGACCGGTTTTTCCAGGCCGACGAGGCTCGCGACCGACGCGACACGACCCGCGGCGGGGGCCTGGGCCTCCCCATCTGCAGGGCGATCGTGGAGCGGCTCGGCGGCTCCATCGCCGTGACCAGCCGGCCCGGAGCCGGCAGCACGTTCACGGTGCGCCTGCCGCTGTCGCGCAGCTGACGGACTCGCCGACCTGCCCCCCGCCGCCGCCGGCCCCGTCTTCCCCAAGCCGCAAGCCCGGCCGGGGCTTCCCAACCCCCCCTCACGGAAACGAAGGCATCGCTCGCGGCCTCTGACCCGCCCGCAAGGTCCATCCGAGCGGCAGCCTCGGCCCCGCCACCGCGACCGGAATTCGGGGCACGACCGTCACGCGGGGCGATCGACGGTGCCGAATCCTCCAAGCATGCGCCCTGGGAGGGCCCGACTCCTCCGGGTGCGTTACCTGAGAGGGGCAGCCAGACATGAGCACCTGCACGGATCGTAAGGATCGAGCGGCCGCAGCGGCGAGGAGGCTGACCTGCGCGGCCATGCTGGTCGGCCTGATGGCCGATGTCCACGCCGCCCCCCCCGCGACGAACCCGGCCCACGAACACGTCGCGCTCGTGGCCGCTGCGGGGGAGCCGACGCTCACGCTGCCCAGCCCGTCGGCACGTCTGGATTCGTTGTCCGACGTCGCGGAGGCCCTCGAGGCCGAGCGGCTGCGGATCGCGGCCCTCGACGGCCGCCTTGCCAGCCTCGAGGTCATGCAGTCGGCCCCCGTGGAGCCGCTGCCGGCGCCGGCAGGCACCGCAGCGGGGCGTGACGCACCACGGGGTGCGGCCTCCACGTCGGCCGGCAAACAGCCCGCCGACCCCTACGAGGTCGGGTCGGACAGGACGCTCAAGGACAAGTGGGCCGACGGCTTCCAGGCGGAGTCGGCCAACAAGGACTTCCGCGTCAAGATCGGCGGCCGCACGCAGGTCGACGCCGTCGCCTTCTCGGCCGGCCCGGGCCCGAACCGGTCGCCCGACCAGGGCGGCCTCAACCCCAAGCTCGCCAACACCGTCAACCTCCGCCGCGGCCGGTTCCGCATCGAGGGGCGGATGTACGAACTCTACGACTTCGCCTGCGAGTACGACTACGTCAATGAACTCAACGTGGCCAACCAGCAGTTTCCCACGGAAAAGGATGCCGGCCCGATCACGGCGGTCACCGATCTGTGGCTGCAGGTGCGCGAACTTCCGATCCTGGGAACGGTCCGCGTGGGCAATCAGAAGGATCCCTACGGCTACGAGCACCTCACCAGCAGCCGCTGGCTCAACTTCATGGAGCGGTCGTTCGCCCAGGACGCGTTCGAGGGGCCGTTCAACAACGGCTTCGTCCCGGGCATCCAGGTGCTCAACAGCACCGAAGACGGCTCCGTCGGCTGGCAGGTCGGCGAGTTCAAGAACACGGCCAATCCGTTCGGCTTCTCGAACTCCAGCGGCGGAAGCATGACCGTCGGCCGGCTGATCTGGCTGCCGATCTTCGAGGACGAGGGGCGGAAGCTCATGCACCTGGCCGTCTCGGGCCGCACCATGGAGCCGCGCCGGCAGTTCCTCGCCTACGATGCCACCGGCCAGGGCATCGGCCCGGAAACGCCTGGCGTCCGGTTCCGGAGCCGGGGCGACATCCGCAACGGCCCCCCGGGCCCGCTCAACTCGATCTACGCCGACTCGGGGCTGCTCACCGGCACGTGGCAGAACATGATCGGCCTGGAGTTCGTCGCCAACAACGGGCCGTGGTCGTTCCAGTCGGAGTATTTCGGTTCCTGGCTCTACAACGCCCGCACCACCAACGTCGGCTCGTACCTCAACAACGGCTTCCAGCCCAAGCCGGGGACGAACGTGGGCACCGTCTACTACCAGGCGGGCTACGCCGAGGTGCTCTACTTCCTCACCGGCGAAAGCCGGACCTACTCGAAGATCGAATACCGGTTCGACCGGCCCGTGCCCCACAACAACTTCTACGCGATCCGCGGGGGCGGTTCCGGCCGCCGCCTGACCATCAGCGAAGGGGCCTGGCAGGTGGGCGTGCGCTACAACTACCTCTGCCTCAACGACGGCGAGGTGAACGGCGGCGTGCTCAACGGGATGACGCTCGGCCTCAACTGGCTCCTGAACCCCAACGCCCGCGTCTACTTCAACTACGATTTCACCTACAGGGATTTCGTGAGCACGCCCTGGACCAAGGCCGGCGCGCCCGCCCCGAGCTACAACGGCAGCGGCTGCGTGAACGGATTCGGCACGCGGCTGGCGTTCGACTTCTGAGATCCCGCAGCACGAAAGGAACCGCCCCATGCGTCGCCCGTCGTTCGTCCTGCTCCTCGCCCTCGCCACCGCGCCGGGCATGATCGAAGCCGCCTCGTGCGACTGCGGCCACGCGTCGTGCACCGGCGCGGGTGGCTGCCCCGAATGCGTGCCGGCCTGCACGGCGACGTGGGATGAGAAGAAGACGAAGAAGCCGAAGTACTCGCTGAAGTGCGAGTATGCCTGCGTCCGCGGCTTCGATCCGTGGCATGCACCGCCACCCGAGTGCCGCTGCCACCCTCCCTGCGGCGACGTGATCGTGAAGAAGCGACTGTACAAGGCCGATGGCAAGGAGACAGTGGAGCGGGTGCCGAAGTACGAGGTGCGGATGGTGCCCGCCGAGCCGTGCGGCTGCGCCGCCTGCCGGCGGCACGAAGCCGCCTGCTGGTGGCGGCCCCTGGCGACGCTCGGTGGGCTCCTGCCGTGGTGAGCGGCGGGCGG
>RGVT01000163.1 GCA_010027105.1 Planctomycetia bacterium | reverse complement strand
CAACGGGGCCGGCAAGAGCACGACGATGAAGATCCTCACGGGCTATCTCGCCCCCACCTCCGGCACGGCGCGGATCGCGGGCCACGACATGTCGACCGACCGCCTCGCCGGGGCCGAGCGGCTCGG
This sequence comes from Planctomycetia bacterium, assembly GCA_010027105.1. Lineage (GTDB taxonomy): Bacteria > Planctomycetota > Planctomycetia > Pirellulales > UBA1268 > RGVT01. The sequence goes on along the minus strand of RGVT01000163.1, from coordinate 6,289 downwards.
CTACCTGCCGGAAAACGGGCCGCTCTATCCCGACATGACGCCCCGCAGCCTGCTCGAGTTCTTCGCCGACGCCCGCGGCCTGGCCGGCGACCGCAAGCGGGAGCGGATCGAGGCGGTGGTGAGGCAGTGCGAACTCGGGAGCGTGATCGGCAAGGCGATCGGCAAGCTCTCGAAGGGCTACCGGCAGCGGGTGGGGATGGCGCAGGTGCTCCTCCACGAGCCCGACGTGCTGATCCTCGACGAGCCGACGAGCGGCCTCGACCCCAACCAGATCCGCGAGGTGCGCGAGAACATCCGCCGGCTCGGACAGGAGAAGACGATCCTGCTCTCCACCCACATCCTCCAGGAGGTGGAGGCGCTGGCTGACCGGGTCATTCTGATCGCCGAGGGCCGCCTGCGGTTCGACGGCACCCCCGCCGAACTACGGCGGGACGGCCGCGGGCTCGATGAGAGGTTCCACGAACTCACCCGCCCGGCCTGAGCCGACCCGACGCCGCCGGCCGCGATCGCGGCCGGTACCCGCGGCCAGACACCCGAACGACGACGGAACAAGGGAACGATCAACCATGAAATGGCACGTGCTCGACGCGGTGTTCAAGCGGAACTTCGTCTCCTACTTCTCGAACCCCACCGGCTACGTCTTCATCTGCGTGTTCGTGCTGCTGGGGTCGCTGGCCGCCTTCTGGCCGCCCGAGTTCTTCAACTCGAATCTCGCGAACCTCGACCAGCTCAACCGCTACCTGCCCTTCATCCTGCTGGTCTTCATTCCGGCGATCACGATGAGCGTGTGGGCCGACGAGCGGCGGCAGGGCACCGACGAGCTCCTGCTCACGATTCCCGCGAGCGACTGGGAGGTGGTGTTCGGCAAATACCTGGCCACGGTCGGAATCTACACCGTGGCGCTCGTGTTCTCCTGCATCTGCAACCTGATCATCCTGCTCCGCTGGGGAACCCCCGACGGCGGCCTGTTTCTCGCCAACTATCTGGGCTACTGGTTCGTCGGCCTGGCGATGCTCGCCATCGGGATGGTGGCGAGCTTCCTCACGAGCAACCTCACGGTGGCCTTCATCCTCGGACTGGCCCTCAACGCGCCGCTGGTGATGGCCGACCAGGCCGGGGCGGTGATGGGGCCGGGGCTCGCCGGGCGGGTCCGCGGCTGGAGCCTGGCGGAGCAGTTCTCCGACTTCGGTCGCGGCGTCGTGGGGCTCTCCGCGATCGCCTACTTCCTGGGCGTGGTGGCGGTGTGCCTGTACGTGGCGATGGTGCTGATCGGCCGTCGCCACTGGACCGGCCGGCGCGACGGGCCGCAGATCGGGCTGCACTACGCCGTCCGCTCGGGCAGCCTCGTGCTCGCGGCGCTCGGGGCGGTGCTCTTCTTCCGCTCGCTCGACGTGCGGGCCGACCTCTCGGCGGAGCGGATCAGCTCCCTCTCTCCCGACACCCGCCGGCTGCTCGCGGGCCTGGAGGCCGACCGGCCGATCGAAATCAAGGCCTACGTCAGCCCGACGGTTCCAGAGGACTACGCCCAGACGCGGATCAACCTCCTCAACATGCTCCGGCAGTTCCAGCGGCTCGGCCGCGGCACGGTGAACGTGGAGGTGATCGCCACCGAGCCCAAGACCGAGGCGGCGGCGCTGGCGAGCCAGCAGTTCGGCATCGAGCCGGTGACCGTGCTCTCACGGGTGCGGGGAACGTATCGCGACGAGCAGATCTTCCTCGGCTGCGCGTTCACGAGCGGCCTGGAAAAGGTGGTGGTGCCGTTCTTCGACAAGGGCACGCCGGTGGAATACGAGCTGATCCGCTCGATCGCGACCGCCGCGCAGCAGAAGCGGAAGCGGCTGGGCGTGCTCACGACCGACGCCGACCTGTTCGGCGGGTTCGACATGCTGAGCGGCCAGCAGCGGCCCCGCCAGGCGCTCGTCGACGAACTGGAGAAGCAGTACGACGTGGTGCAGGTCGATCCCACGGCGCCGATCACGGAGAGGTACGACGTGCTCCTCGCGGTGCAGCCCTCGGCGCTGGGCCCGGAGCAGATGGCGAACCTCGTGGCGGCGGTGCAGGCCGGCCAGCCGATCGCGATCTTCGAAGACCCGCTGCCGGTGCTGATGCAGTCGGTGCCGGGCACCGCCCAGCCGCGGCGCGGCCCGGGCGGCCCGATGGCGATGTTCGCGCCGCAGGGGCAGCCCAAGGGCGACATCGGCCTGCTGTGGCAGGCGCTCGGCGTGCGGCTCCGCTCCGGCTCCGGCCGGCCGGCGATGGGGCAGATGGGGGCCGATCCGTTCGTCGTCTGGCAGGACTACAACCCGCATCCCAAGCTCGAACTGCCGAGCGAGTTCGTGTTCGTCGATGCCGACATGGGCTCGGGCGGCACGGAGAAGACGACGGGCTTCAATCCGGCGCAGCCGATCACGGCGGGCCTCCAGGAGGTGCTCTTTCCCTTCCCGGGCGCGCTCTCCAAGGACGAGAAGGCCGACGTCACCTGGACGCCGCTCGTGCAGACCGGAGTCCGGTCGGGCACGATCGAGGTGGAGCAGGTGATGGGCAACCGCGGCGACATGCGGCAGTTGCGGGTGTTCGAAAAGCCCGGTCGCGAGGCGATGGTGCTGGCGGTGGCGATCGAGCGCACGGTCGCCGCGCCGCCGGCCGCGGCCGAGGGGGAGAAGCCGGCGGCGCCGGCATCGATCCGGGCCGTCGTCGTCGCCGACATCGACCTCCTCGACGGCCGGATCTTCGGCCTCCGCAACCGGCCAGACGAGGTGTTCGGGCTCGACTTCGACAACGTCACCTTCGCCCTCAACGCCCTCGACCACCTGGCCGGCGACGACCGCTTCCTCGACATCCGCAAGCGGAAGCCGAAGCACCGTACGCTCGAGCGGATCGAGGACACCGTGGCCGAGGCGCGGGAGCAGGCCGACGCCGAGCGGCAGAAGTTCATCGCCGAGTTCGACGAGGCCGAGCGCGAGGCGAACGCCGCGATGCAGAAGGAGGTGGGCGAGTTCGAGAAGAGGATCAAGGAACTGGAGACCTCCGGCGACGCCGATCCCCAGGCGGCGATGCAGGCCGTGCAGCAGCTCGCCAGCCGGCAGCGGCTGGCGCAGCGGCGGCTCGACACGAAGATCGAGCAGCTCAAGCGCACCCGCGACGCCGAGGTGGAGGCGGTCGAGCGGCAGCTCGGCGCGAGGGTCCGCCGGGAGGTGTCGAGCCGCCGCTGGTGGTGGCGTTTTTCGTCTACTTCCGGCGGCGGGCGCTCGAGCGCGAGGGCGTGTCGAAGGCGCGGCTGCGGTGACCTGCGGCACGGGGCCGCTCGTGATCAGAGAGGAGTGAAGGGTATGGACGTGTCGGAATCGCGGGGCGGACTGTCGCCGGTGATGCAGAGGACCGCGCTCTTCCTGCTCGGCGGGGCGGGGATGCTCGCGCTCGGGATCGCGGTGCAGCCGCGGTTCAAGAGCCGGGGAACGCGGCCCACCGAGGAGCGGGTGCTGTTTCCGGAGCTCTCCGACGCCGCGAAGGCGGCCAGCCTCGAGATCGTGCGGTACGACGAGGAGCTCGCCACGCTGGCGCCGTTCAAGGTGGTGCAATCGGGCGGCGTGTGGGTGCTGCCCGCGCATCAGAACTACCCCGCCGACGCCCGGGAGCACCTCGCCGCCGCCGCCACGGAACTGGTCGATCTCAAGGCCCTCGACGTCGTCAGCACCTCGCCGGCCGACCACGCGACCTTCGGCGTGATCGAGCCCGACCCCGAGAAGATCAAGCCGGGCATGACGGGCATCGGCGAGCTCGTCGAGGTGCGCGACGCGGCCGGCACGAAGATCGCCCGGCTCGTCGTCGGCAAGGAGGACAAGCGGCCGGCGCCGGCCGACGCCGGAGGGGGCAGGAAGCTCCGGTTCGTGCGGAAGGCGGGGCAGGATCCCGTCTACCGGATCGAGATCGACACCTCCAAGTTCACGACCCGGTTCGACGACTGGATCGAGAAGGACCTGCTCAAGCTCTCGCCGTGGGACGTGCGCCGGCTCGTGCTCGACGACTACGCCCTCGCGGCGGTCGAGTCGGGTGGCCGGATCATGGTGGAGCAGAAACGGAAGGACCGTCTGGAACTGGCGTATGACGACAAGGACGCGAAGTGGTCGCTCGTGAAGCTCGAGGCGTTCAAGGGATCCACGACGCCCAAGGAGGAGAAGCTGGCCGAGGGGCAGGAGCTCGCGTCGACCAGGCTCAACGACCTGCGTAACGCCCTCGGCGACCTCACGATCATCGACGTCGCGCGGAAGCCGGCGGGCCTGAGCGCGGAGCTCAAGGCCGCCGAGGCCTTCACGGGCGATCAGGAGGCGGTGACATCGATGCAGCAGCGGGGCTTCCTGCCGCTCAAGTCGGGCGACATCCTCTCGACCGACGGCGAGACGATCGTGGGGATGAAGGACGGCGTGGAATACGTGCTCCGGTTCGGCGCGGGCACGACGGTGGCCGGTGGTGAGAGGAAAGGGGACGGCGCGGAGCCGGCCGACGAGGGAGGCGAGACCGCGGGCCGGTATCTGCTCGTGATGGCCCGATTCAACGAGAGCCTGCTCGAGAAGCCGAAACTCGACCCCGTCCCGGACGTGCCGGAGGGTCAGAAGGCCGACGATGCGAAGAAGGCCGAGGACGGGAAAACCGCCGCGAAGGACGACGAGAAACCGGAGGGGGATGCCGCCGAGAAACTGAAGGCCGCCGAGGAGGCCGAGGCCAAGGCCCAGGCGGCCCTCGAGGAGAAGCGGCGTGTCGAGCGTGAGAACCGCCGCAGGCAGGACGACTACGACGACAGGGTGAAGGCGGCCCAGAAGCGGGTGCGGGATCTCAACGGCCGCTTCGCCGACTGGTATTACGTCGTCTCGAACAGGGAATACGCGAAGATCCACCTCACCCGCGACGGCGTGATCCAGAAGAAGGCCGAGGAGCCCAAGGAGCCCGCGTCGCCCAAGTGACCGAACGGTGTCGGGGTGGCATCCGTGCTCACGGCTCCACACGGCGTGCTTCGCGCCCCCTTGGGAACGCCGGTACGATACGCCGGTTTCCGACGACGTCCCTCGCGCTCCGGCACCGCCCCATGTCCGAGATCCTCACCTCCCCCCGGCCGTCCCGCTTCGGCCGGGCCGTGGGGTTTCGGCTCGCGGGGGTGGGCGGTTTCGTGCCGCCGCAGGTGGTCACCAACGCCGATCTCGCCCGGCTCGGCTGCGATCCGCAGTGGATCGTCGAGCGGTCGGGGATCCACGAGCGGCGGCATGCCCCGCCCGAGATGGCCACGAGCGACCTCGCGGCCGAGGCGGGCCGGGCCGCGCTCGCCCACGCGGGCCGCCCGGCCGCCGACGTCGATCTCGTGGTGCTCGGCACGTTCACGCCCGACATGTGCATCCCCTCGACGGCCTGCATCGTCCAGGAGAAGCTCGGCCTCGACGCCGCCGCGATGGACGTCACGGCCGCCTGCGCCGGCTTCGCCTACGCCCTCGTCACCGCAGCCCAGTTCGTCGCCGCCGGCTCCAGCCGGCTCCCGCTCGTCCTCGGCGCCGACACCAACTCCCGTGTGGTCGACCCCGAAGACGTCAAGACCTGGCCGCTGTTCGGCGACGGCGCCGGAGCGGTGCTCCTCGAGCCGGTGGAGCCCGAGCCCTCGGGCCGTGAGTCGGGCCTGCTCGCCTTCGCGCTCGGCTCCGACGGCCGCGGCGCAACCCTCCTGCAGTGCCCGATGAGCGGCTCGCGCCGCCCCGTGACCGTCGCGGGCGTGGAACGCCGCGAGCAGTTCATGCAGATGGACGGCCGGGCCGTGTTCAAGTGGGCGATCCGCCTCGCCGAGGAGAACATCCTCCAGGTGGTCGACCGGTCGGGCGTGGCGCTCGAGGCGATCGACCTGTTCATCCTCCACCAGGCCAACGCGCGGATCATCGAGGGAGCCCGGACCGCCCTCGGGATCGACGAGCGGAGGTTCATGGTGAACCTCGACCGCTACGGCAACACCTCCAGCGGCTCGATCCCGCTGGCGCTCGACGAAGCCTGGCGGGCCGGCCGCGTCGGCCCGGGCAGCACGATCGTGATCTGCGGCTTCGGCGGCGGCCTCGCCTGGGGCAGCGCCGTGTGGAGGCTGTGATGCGTTTCATGCGGCCCGCGTTGGCTCCGGGCTCCCCCCTATCCATGTGGGACAGGCTTCAGCCTGTCGTGCCTCGCCGGCTCCGGGCCACCCAGACCCCGTCGCCGGACGTTCACTGCGCGCTTGCTGTCGCGCCGTCGCCGCCGTCCCGGCGTCGTCTCCGGCTTACGGTCG
>RGVT01000162.1 GCA_010027105.1 Planctomycetia bacterium | reverse complement strand
CCCGCCGACGCCGATCACGGCGGGGATGCGAAGATCATGGGCAGCGCCCAGCGTCGACTCGCGGCGGCCGTGATGCAGCACGGCAGCCTGCTGCTCGAGCGAAACCGCGGTGTGCCCGGCGAGGCCTCCCATCCCGGCCTGCGGGAACTCACCCGAAACCGCCTCTCCCCCGCCGACGCGCGGCCGCTCGCCGAGCGGTGGCTGAGGGTCGTCGCCGACTCGTTGGCCATGAAGCTCGTGGCCGAGGAGGGGCCGTTCGCCCCTGAAGCATTGGTCAGGGAACGGGCCCGCCGGTTCGCCGACTGCCGCTGGACCGGCCGGCGCTGAACCGGGTGGGTCGGCCCGCCTCCCCCTGTTCTCACCCGGAGGACGCTGAGTAGGATACCGGGAGCGAAGGCACACCGCAGCGGACCAATCACGGAAGCGTTCAGCCATGCAGCCGAAACTGATCGTGGCGTCGGGCAAGAGCGCCGGACGGGCGATCTCGATTAGGCGTAGTCCGCTCCTCATCGGCCGGGCCGAGGACTGCGACGTGCGGCCGCTCAGCGAGGACGTCAGCCGCCGTCACTGTGCGATCCACGTGGGGCCCGCCGACGCGTGGGCCGAGGATCTCAACAGCCGCAACGGCACGTTCGTCAACGGCGTGCGGATCACGGAAAAGACCCGCCTGTCGGACGGCGACGTGGTGCGGGTCGGATCGCTGGAATTGAAGGTCTCGTGCGGCAAGCCGGTCCAGGACGGCGCCGAGGACGACGTCTCCAAGTGGCTGATGGCCGACGACGCGCCGGCCGGCATGTTCGACACCACGCAGACGCTGCCGCTGGCGGCGGGCAGCCCCGCCGCCGATTCCGCCGCGGTCGACGCGAGCGACATCCACGCCGGTCCGCCGGCCGACGCCGCCGGATCGGGTGCCTCGCAATCGGGCATCTCCTCCAAGTCGAGCAGCAGCATCGCGATCCAGGCGGTGAAGGAGTCGCAGTCCAAACCGGGTATGCTCCCCGCGGCCGCGAAGAAGTCGGCCGACAGTTCCCGCGACGCGGCCGCCGAGGCGCTGCGGAAGTTCTTCAACAACCGCTGACGGCCGGTCGTGACGGTCGTGACGGTCCGGCCGGGACGTGCCGGTCGCGCCGGCCGGACGACCCGGGCCGACGGGAGATTTTTCGGGACGTGCACAGCTTGCGCACGCGGCAGCGGTCATGCTTTCCTCAGACCTTCCCACCGGAAGGCCCGTGCCGGCCGCATCCCTTGCAGCGAGGAGCCTCCCCGATGTCGAACGCGACCCTCAAGACCCCCCGGTGTGCCACGCGCCGTGTCGAGCATGGTGTGCGAGCCCCGCAGACCGCCTTTGCCCGGCGGCGGATGATCGACCCCACGACGTGCGAGCGGGAGTACGACGCCGCGGAACTCGAGTTCATGCAGGCCCTCGACCGGTACAAGCGGACGAGCGGCCGGATGTTCCCGACCTGCAGCGAAGTGCTCGAGGTCGTCCGCTCCCTCGGCTACGCCCGCCCCGCGAGTGCTCGAGCCGAGAGCACGACAGCGCGAGCATGACAGGCTGAAGTTTGTGCTACGGGGAGCATGACAGGCTGAAGCCTGTCCTACGGATGCGAAGCCTGGGCAGGCTGGGCTGGCCTTGTTCCGGGGGCCGGAGCGGCGGTACGGTCCCGCTTCATGAAGCCGTCCTGGGCATCGATCGCGGTCGCCGTGTGGTGCGCCTGCCTGGCGGCGGGCTGCGGGGGCCTCGTGCGCAATGACAACGCGGAGGGCGTGAAGCTCTACCAGCAGGGCAACTACAAAGGCGCCGTCGACCACTTCCAGCAGGCCCTCGCCCGCCAACCCGGCAGCCCCGACTGCTTCTACAATCTCGGGGCCACCTATCACCAGCAGGCGAAGCTCTTCCGCAGGCCCGCCGACCTCCAGACCGCCGAGCAGTATTACCACCTCTGCCTCGCCCGCAGCCCCAGCCACGAGGCCTGCCAGCGGGCGCTGGCCGTGCTCTTGGTCGAGGAGAAACGCGACGGCGAGGCGGTCGCGCAGCTGGAAGACTGGGGGAGGCGCGAGCCCGCCAACCCGAATCCACAGATCGAGCTCGCCCGTTTCTGGCAGGAGCAGGGTGACGTCCGCCAGGCGGAGAACCATCTCGTCGACGCGCTGGCGATCGACCCCAACAACCCGCGGGCCCTCGTGGCGCTCGGGCGGCTGCGCGAGGCGGGAGGCGACCCGGCACAGGCCCTGCAGAACTACTCCCGGGCGCTCGCCGTGGACGGACGGCAGCCGGCGGTGGCGGCCAGGGTCGCCGTCCTCAACGGGTCGGCCGCCGCGTCGGGAACGGTGGCCCGTTGACCGTCGCGCCGGGCGGTCCTATCCTGCCCGGAATCGCCAGCCGGTGACCGCCGCGCGACGCGGGGAACCCCGCGGCCGGCCCGCCGCGGAGGCGTTCGTGGAGGCATGCCGTGACGGAGCGCAGTCTCGTTTCGGACGGAGAGCGGGTGTTCAACTTCTCGCCCGGCCCCGCGGTGCTGCCGCTGGAGGTGCTCGAGCAGGCACGCGACGAACTGCTGGCCCTGCCCGGCGTCGGCATTTCGGTGCTGGAGATCAGCCACCGCAGCCCGGCCTTCGACCGGATCCTCGAGGAGACGCTCGCCGACCTGAAGGGTCTGCTCGGCGTGGGCGACTCGCACGAGCTGGTGCTCGTGCAGGGAGGGGCGAGCCTGCAGTTCTCGATGGTGCCGATGAACCTGCTACGGGGTCGGCCGGAGTCGGCCGACTACGTCGTCACCGGCACCTGGGGGGCGACGGCCGTCAAGGAGGCCCGACGCGAGGGCCGTGTGCACGTGGCCTGGGACGGTGCCGCGACGAACTACGACCGCCTGCCGGCCGCCGGCGAGATCAGGCTGTCGGATACTCCGGCCTACGTGCACGTCACGAGCAACGAGACGATCCAGGGTGTGCAGTGGAAGCGGGATCCCGACGTGGGCGCGGTGCCTCTCGTGTGCGACTGCTCCAGTGACTTTCTCTCGAGGCCCGTCGACGTGGCGAACTACGGCCTCATCTACGCCTGCGCCCAGAAGAACGCGGGCATCGCCGGCGTCACGGCGGTGATCATCCGCCGCGACCTGCTCGAACGCTCGCGGGACGACCTGCCCACGATGCTCGACTACCGCACGCATGTGAAGAACGGGTCCCGGCCGAACACGCCGCCGGTGTTCGCGGTGTACGTCCTCGGGCTCGTCTGCCGGTGGATTCGCGACTCGATGGGAGGGCTCGAGGGCATGGCCCGGCACAACCGTGCCAAGGCGAAGCTGCTCTACGACGTGCTCGACGCGTCGGCCGGTTTCTACGCCGGCCACGCACGGCCCGAGTGCCGTTCCGACATGAACGTCACCTTCCGCCTGCCCGACGAGGCCACCGAGAAGGAGTTCGTGAAGGGGGCCACGGTCCGCGGGCTCGTCGACCTGAAGGGGCATCGCTCGGTCGGCGGCATCCGGGCCAGTGTCTACAACGCCATGCCGATGGAGGGCGTCGAGTCGCTCCGCGATTACATGCTCGAATTCCAGCAGACCCGGCGGGCCTGACGGCGCCCCGCCCTCCCCGTCCCTTTCCAGAGGATCCCATGCCCTCGATCATCGTGCTCGACACGCTCAGCCCGGACGGCCTCGCTCTGCTCGATGCCGCCGCCGACGTGGGCATCACCTACGAGGTGGCGACGGGGCTCTCGGGCGCGGCCCTCCGCGACGCGCTCGAGCGGCACGACGGTGCCATCTGCCGCAGCGGCGTGAAGATCACGGCCGACGTGCTCGCGGGCAATCACCGCCTCAAGGCGATCGTGCGGGCGGGAGTCGGCACCGACAACATCGACAAGGAGGCGGCCACGCGGCAGGGCATCGTGGTGATGAACACGCCGGCGGGCAACACCCTGAGCACCGCCGAGCATGCCTTCGCGCTGATCCTCGCGTTGTCGCGGAACATCGCCGCCGCCGACGCCAGCCTCCGCGGCCACCGCTGGGACCGCAACAGGTTCATGGGGGTGCAACTGGCCGGCAAGACGCTGGGGATCGTGGGGCTCGGCCGGATCGGGCAGGCCGTCGCCAAGCGGGCCCGGGCCTTCGACATGCGGGTGATCGGCTATGACCCGTTCCTCGCCCCGGATCGGGCGACCGAACTGGGCATCGAGCTGGTCGACACCGTGCGCGGCATGCTGCCGGAGGTCGATTACCTCACGGTGCACACGCCACTCACCGACGAGACGCGGCACCTCATCGGTCGGCCGGAGCTCGCGATCCTCAAGCGCGGCGTACGGCTGGTGAACTGCGCCCGGGGCGGCATCTACGAGGAGCAGGCCCTCGTCGAGGGGCTGCAGAGCGGCGTCATAGGGGGCGTCGCGCTCGACGTCTTCGAGAAGGAGCCCTGCACCGAGAGCCCCCTCTTCGAGATGCCGGGTGTGCTCGTCACGCCTCACCTCGGGGCGAGCACCGAGGAGGCGCAGTCACAGGTGGCGGTGGAGGGCGTCGGGCTGCTCGTCGACTTCTTCTCCACCGGCACGATCCGCCATTCGGTGAACTCCAGCGCCGTCGACCCTGCGGTGCTCGAGGGGGTGCGCGGCTTCCTCGACCTGGCGTGGCGGCTGGGGCTCCTGCTCGCCCAGCTCGACGACGCCGCTCCCCGGTCGTGCTCGATCGCCTACCGCGGCGAGATCGCATCGCGCGGCACGAAGCTCGTCACCGCCGCGTTCGCGGCCGGCCTGCTCGAGACGGCCTTCGAGGACGTGAACATCGTCAATGCCGAGGTGCTCCTCCGGGAACGGGGCATCGACCTCGTGGAGCAGAGCCGCACCGATCCGGGGGCCTTCAGTTCCGTGGTGGCGGTCGATCTCGTCGCCGGCGAGCGCGTGCACCGTGCCGCCGGCACGCTCTTCGGCCACGCGATGCCACGGCTGGTGCAGCTCGAGGGGCACCGGCTCGAGGCCTACCTCGACGGCACCCTGCTCGTGTTCACGCACCAGGACGTGCCGGGAATCATCGGCCGCGTCGGCTCGGCTTTCGGCAGCACGGGCGTGAACATCGCCCAGATGACGGTGGGCCGCACGGCGCCCGGCGGCGACGCCATCGGCGTGCTCAACCTCGACCAGGAGCCCTCGGCCGAGGCGCTCGGGGCGGTGCGGGCCTGCCAGGGCATCCGGTCGGCGCGGGTGGTGAAGCTGCCCCCTGCCGGGCAGGTGCCGAATTGGCTGGCCGCGTCGGCGGCCGCCACGCGGGCCGCCCGGGCACCCCAGCTGGCCGGGCGCTAGAGGGACGTGGAATCGGCCCGCCCGGACTCCTGGAATAGTTCGCCGTGGGTCGGCGGAACAGTCAGGGAGGAGACGCGGCTCGATCATGTCGCACGAATCCCCTCCCCCTGACCAGGGCGATGCCGACGACTGCGCGTCGCGGTTCGAGCAATGGACCATCGACCATCTTCCCGCGCTCTACCGGGTGGCCTACCGGTTCCTGGGCGACGTCCACGACGCCGAGGACGTGCTCCAGGACACGTTCCGGTCGGCATGGTCGAGCCGGCACCTCTACCAGGCCAGCCGCAGCGAGCGGGCGTGGCTGCTGGGAATCCTGCGCCGCCGCGTGGCGGACCACTGGCGGCGTCGCGGCGCCGGCGCGGCGACGCTCGGCGACGCAGCCGAGGGGATCGTGGCCCCTCCCGGCCCGGAGCCCCTCGCCGACGAGCTCTCCGCCTCGATGCAGCGGGCTCTCGGCACGCTGCCCGGCGAACTCCGCGAGACCCTGCTGCTCGTCGTGGTCGGGGAGCTGACCCATCAGGAGGCTGCCGATCTGCAGGGCATCCCGCTCGGCACGGTGCTCTCGCGCGTCAGCCGGGCACGGGCGCGGCTGCGGGAGTGTCTGCGTGCGGCAGCCCTTCCGCGGGCCGGCTCCTCCCGCGCGTCCGAACGGTGATCGCATGACTCCCGACCGGTGGACCGACGCCGCGCTCGACGACGTGCTCCGTGGCGTTCCCGTGCCTGAGAACCTCGCCGCCCGCCTGCGTCCCTCGACCGTGTTCGACGACGCGGCGATCGATCGGATGCTCACCGACGTCGCCGTGCCACCGGCTCTGGCGGTGCGGCCGGCTGCTTCGCCGCCCGCCCGGATGCCGCGATCGGCGCGCGACCGGCCCGCCGCCGGTGTCCGCGGGGTGCGGTGGCTGCGGGCCGCCCTCGGCGACGGCGCCCTGCTCGCGCTCGCGGCGGCGATTCTCGGGGTGGCGGTTCTCCGGACGCGGCCGGCGGACGACGTCGCCCCGCCGCGTGCCCGTCCATCGATCCCGGCGCCGACGGGATTTGCGGGGCGGGCGGACGACCGGGCCGAGCCGTCGCGTTCTCCGGGGCAGGCCGCGGCACCCTCCGGAGACCGCGTCGCGTCCGCCCCGCCGGG
>RGVT01000161.1 GCA_010027105.1 Planctomycetia bacterium | reverse complement strand
GGCCAGCCGACCAACCACGACACGCGATCTGAACCTCTTGCCATCCGGTCGAAACCGGTACGCCCCCGTTCGTGAACTGCTTCCCTGCTCGTCGGCCGCAGCCCCGGGGCCCCGACGACTCCCGGACCAGGCTGTCCGCCCGACTTTGCCATTGTAGGAAACTTCCGGGGATGTATCGGTCGTGTCGCACCCGGGGCTGAATTTTTGCAGTCCCGGGCCGTCCCGACACGTTCCCGGCCGCCGCGGGCGCGGGATACTTTCGAGTCGGCGCCGGCCCGGCCGGTCACTTCCCTCCGCCCCACATTTGACGCCTTTCGCATGCCCTCCGTACGCTTCTTCGAATCGTTTGCCCGGTTCGGCCAGACCGCCGCGGCGGTCCGAGGTTCCACGCTCATGGTCGCCCCCCGCTCGCTCGGGCGCGTGTATCGCACGGTGGTGTTCGCGTTCGCCGCGGCTCTCGCTGCCGGGTCCGCCAGCGGCCAGGACTGGGCCCAGAAGATGTTCTCGGTGACGAGCCACAACTTCGGCACCGTCGCCAAGGGCTCGAAGACGGAGTTTCGGTTCACGTTCCGCAATGTCTACAAGGAAGATCTCCACGTGGTGGGCGTGCGGACGAGCTGCGGCTGCACGTCTCCCGAGTTGACGAAGAGGGAGCTGAAGACGCACGAGACGGCCGACGTCGTCGCCACGTTCAACACGCGGACGTTCCTGGGGCAGCACGGCGCCACGCTGACCGTGACGTTCGACAAGCCGTTCTTCGCCGAGGTGCAGCTCCGTGTGGCGGGCAACATCCGCGGCGACGTGACGTTCGATCCGCCGTTCGTCGACCTCGGCAACGTCGACCTCGGCAAGGGGGCCGCCCGGGACGTGCGGGTGACGCACGTCGGCGCGACGCCCTGGGAGATCAAGGACGTCCGCAGTCTCAACCCGAACTTCGAGGTGCGGCTCTCGAAACCCACGCACACCGCCGGGCAGTCGGCCTACGACCTGAACGTGCGGCTCAAGCCGGACGCCCCCGCGGGATACGTGAAGGGACAATTGATCCTGGTGACCAACGACCCCAAGGCGGGCCAGATCCCGATGGACGTGGAGGGCCGCGTGGTGGCCGAGGTGACGGTGAGCCCGCAGCTGCTCGCCCTCGGCGCGGTGCAGCCGGGCCGCTCGGTGACGAAGAACGTCGTCGTGAGGGCCAACCGGCCGTTCTGCGTGACGGGCGTGAGCTGCTCCGACGGCTGCCTGACGTGCCCGGCGAAGGAGGAGGCGGCGACCGTCCACATCCTGCCGGTCACGTTCCAGGCGGGCGACGCCACGGGCCGCGTGGAGCGGCAGTTGAAGATCCTCACCGACCTGGGCGAGGGGGCCGTGCCGAGCGTCACCGTGCAGGCCACGGTCGAGGCGGTCGCCGAGCCGCAGTCGAGCGCCGCCCTAGCGCTCCCGTAGGACAGGCTTCAGCCTGTCATGCCTGATGGGCGACAGGCTAAAGCCTGTCCTACGGCCTGATGGGCGACAGGCTAAAGCCTGTCCTACGGCCTGATGGGCGACAGGCTAAAGCCTGTCCTCGTAGGACAGGCTTCAGCCTGTCCTACGCGAGAGGCCAGGGGCACGTAGTCGCGCGGAGCCGGGCCGCAGTAGAGCGAGAGCGGCCGGATCAGGCGGTTGTCGCCGATCTGTTCGATCACGTGGGCCGTCCAGCCGCTCATCCGGGCGACCACGAAGATCGGCGTGAACACGGAGACGGGCAGGCCCAGCGCGTGATAGACCCGTGCGGCGGGCCAGTCGAGATTCGGCCTCAGCCCCTTGCGGGCGAGCATCAGCGACTCGACGCGGGCGGCGAGGCCCTCGAGCGGCTCCGCCGCAGTGCCGCGGGTCAACGCCCGGCACATCGCTCCCAGGAGCTTCGCCCGCACGTCGCCGTCCTTGTAGACGCGGTGCCCGAACCCCATCACCACCCGCTTCGCCGCGAACTGCTCCTCGAGCCAGGCCTCCGCCCGCTCCGCCGACCCGATCGCCGCGAGCACCTCGAGCACCTGCTCGTTGGCCCCGCCGTGGAGCGGGCCCTTGAGCGCCCCGATGGCGCCCGTGATCCCGGAATGCATGTCGGAGCCGGTGGAGACGATCGTGCGGGCGGTGAACGTGGAGGCGTTGAACTCGTGCTCTGCGTAGAGCACGAGCGTGGTCCCGAAGATCGCCGCATGGTCGGCGGGGGGCGTGCGGCCGGTGAGCCGTTCGAGCAGAGCGGCGGCGATCGAGCCCGTGGGCCAGGGAGCCACCGGCCGTCCGGAGGCCAGGTCGCACCAGGCTGCGAGCAGGGCCGGCACCTGCCCGAGCAAGCGCTCGGCCTGGGCGAGCAGCGCCTCGCGCCGGCCGGGCAGGACGTCGCGCTCGATCTGCCCGAGCAGGCTCACGCCGGTGCGCAGGGCGTCCATCGGCGCGGCGTCGGGGCGGGCGGCCGCCAGCCGGTGGAGGCAGTCGATCACCGCCGGGTCGAGCGACCGGGCGGCGGAAGTCACGCGGGCGGCGAAGGCGTCGCGCTCGGCCCGCGTGGGGAGTTCACCGTGCAGCAGCAGGTAGGCCACCTCCTCGAAGTCCCCCGCCCGGGCGAGCGGCTCGATGGAGTAGCCGCGGTAGCGGAGGTCGCCCTCGAGCGAGCAGACGGCCGTGCGCCCGGCCACGACGCCGGCCAGGCCGCGGGCGAAGGCGTCGGGTGCCGCGGGCGTGGGAGGCATGTTCATCGGGGGTTCGCCTGTTCGTCCTCGTGAGCGACGTGCATCGTGCGCCTGCGATCACGTCGCCGGCAGGTGGCGCTCGGGGTGCTGGGGGTCGTAGTCGAGGAGGTCGTAGAGTTCCTCGCGGGATTGCATGAGATCGAGGAGGCCCGCCTGCGTGCCCTCGTCGGCGATCAGGCCGAGGCCGGCTTCGATCGCCTTCATGGCCAAACGCAGGAGCGTGACGGGATAGAGCACGGCGGCGAAGCCCAGGTCGGACAGTTCCTCGAGCGTGAGGAGCGGGCTCGTGCCGAACTCCGTCATGTTCGCGATGAGCGGCGTCCCTGAAAAAACGCGGCCCACACGGGCGAACTCGTCGCGGGTGGCGAGCGCCTCGGGAAACAGCCAGTCGGCGCCGGCATCGCGATAGGCCTCCAGGCGGGCGATGCAGTCGTCGAGGGTCGTGACGCCGCGGGCGTCGCTGCGGCCGATGATCACGGTGGCCGGGTCGCGGCGGGCGGCACCGGCGGCCGCGATCTTGGCCGTCATCTCGTCGACGTCGACGATCTCCTTGCCCGGCAGGTGCCCGCACCGTTTGGACCGACGTTGGTCTTCGAGCTGGATCGCCGCGGCGCCCGCCTCCTCGAGCCGGCGCACGCAGTCGGCGACGGCATCGGGCCCGCCGAAGCCGGTGTCGGCGTCGACCACGAGCGGGATCTCGACGGCGGCGGCGAGCAGCCGCGTCTGGGCCACGAGCTCGTCGAGCGTGAGGAGGCCGATGTCGGGCACGCCGAGGATCCCGGCCGAGAACGCCGCCCCGGAGAGATAGACCGCGTCGAAGCCCTCGCGCTCGATCAGTTTGGCCGCGAGTGCGATCGGGGCTCCCGGAATCGCGAACGTGCCCTCCGCGGCGAGCCGGCGCAGGGCCGCGCCGCGGGACCGGGGAGCTGCGGAGTCGGAGGCGGTAGGCATCGGTGGTATCCTGCGATACATCGCTGGTTTGGAAATGCGACCTCGTTATAGGTGCGGTGGATGACGGGAGAAAGCGGCGCGGGAGAACAGGCCGGCTTGCGGACGGTTTGGGAGATCGCGGCCGTTGCGCTCGTCTTCGCCGCCGCCGCGGCCTGGCCGGCGCCCGACATCAACGAGGCCGTGTATCTCACGAAGGCGCGGCATGCCGCCGATCCGGCCTGGGCGGCCGGAGACTTCTTTTTGGAGACGCCCGACGCCCACGGCGTGTTCTACCTGCTCTTCCGCCCGGTCGCCGCGGCACTGCCGCTCGAGCAGACGGCCTGGATGGGCCGCCTGGCCGGCTGGCTGGCCGTGGCCGTCGGCTTCTGGCACGCGGCCGCACCCCTCGTCGGAACGACGTGGGGCCGGCTCGTGGCTGCCGCACTGTTCTCGCTCGCGCTGCGGCACACGACGCTGGCCGGAGAGTGGGTGCTGGGCGGCTGCGAGGCGAAGGTGTTCGCCTGGGCGCTGGTGCTGGGCGGCGTCGGCGAGTGGGCGCGAGGCAGGTTCGCGACGGCGTGGCTGCTCTGCGGCGCGGCGACCGCCTGGCATCCGATCGTGGGCGGCTGGGCGCTCGTGGCCCTCGTCCTCGCACGCGGCGCGCAACCCTGGGAACGGCCGCTGGCCCGCGACGCCCTGCTCGTGGCCGCGGGTCTCGCCGTCGCCGCCGCTGGAATCGTCCCGGCGCTCGCGCTCTCGGGCGGGGCCGACGCGGCCACCCGGGCCGCCGCGGCGCGGATCTACGTCGTCGAGCGGCTCCATCACCACCTCCTCCCGCGGACGTTCGCGGAGGCGTTCGTGGCCCGTCACCTGCTCGCCGTTCTCGCCTGGTGGCTGCTCGACCGGCTCGCAACGCCTTCCCCCGCGCGGCGACGGGTCGCGGCATTCACGCTCGCCGCCCTCGCCATCTCGACCGCGGGCCTCGTGATCTCGCTCCTCGAGCCTGTCGCGCCGGATGTCACCTTCGGCCTGCTGCGGTTCTACTGGTTCCGGCTCGCAGACGTGATCGTGCCGCTGGCGCTGGCCACGTCGGCCGCGGCGGTGCTCGAAGACCGCGCCGCCTGCGGTCGGGCCTCGAGCCTGCCGCCGGGGCTCGTGCGGGCCGGCGTGACGCTGCTCGTGGCCCTCGACGTCGCCGCCCAGTCGGCGCACTGGCCGCTGCCCGGCCGCGACGCGCCCACCCCGCGCGCCGACGCGAAGGTCGACGCGGCCGCCTGGGCCGACGTCTGCGCGTGGGTGCACGGCCACACTCCCGCCGCCGCCCGCTTCCTCACGCCGCGCGGCTCCGCGACGTTCACCTGGCGGACCGACCGGCCCGAGGTGGTGGCGTGGAAGAACAGCCCGCAGGACGCGGCCTCGCTCGTCGCCTGGCGGAAGCGGATCACCGACTGCTTCGCGGCCCGCGACACGCTCGTCGGGATGGAGCAGTCGACGGCGGCGCTGGGCGCCGACCGTGTGCGGCTCGTGGCGGATCGCTACGGCGCGACCCACGCGATCGTGCCGCTCGACGCACCGCGGCTGGCGGAGATGCCGGGCGAGCGGATCTACGCCAACGCATGCTACGCCGTCTACGACCTCGGCCCGGCGGCCGCCACGGAGCCCCGATGACCCCCTCCCCCGCACGGCCGCCGATCCGCGGCGCGGCCTTCGATCTCGACGGCCTCCTCGTCAACACCGAGCAACTCTATCAGCACGTCGGCGGCGAACTGCTCGCCCGGAGGGGCAGGACGTTCGAGCCCGACCTGCTCGACCGGATGATGGGGCGGCCGCAGCGGGTGTCGCTGCAGATCATGATCGACTGGCACGGTCTCGCCGACACGGTCGACGGCCTCGCCCGCGAGACCGCCGAGATCTTCGCCGGGCTCCTCGACACGCGGCTCGAGCGGGGCCGTGCAACTCGTCGAATCGCTCGTACGCCGCGGGCTGCCGCGCGGGGTGGCCACGAGCAGCGGCCCCGACTTCGCCCGCGACGTGCTCGGCCGCGTGGGCCTGCGCGACCGCTTCGGCTTCGTGCTCACGAGCGCCGACGTGACGCTGGGCAAGCCGCACCCGGAGATCTACGAGCGGGCCGCCGCCCGGCTGGGCGTGGCCCCGGCCGAGATGCTCGTGCTCGAGGATTCGGAGAACGGGTGCCGGGCCGCCGTGGCCGCGGGCGCGGTGGTGGTCGCGGTACCGGGCGGCCACAGCCTGCGGCACGACTTCACGGGCGCACGCCTCATCGCGGACTCGCTCGCCGACCCGCGGATCACCGAGCTGCTCGCGCTTGCGTAGGACAGGCTTCAGCCTGTCATGCCCCTGATTTCTACCCGCATTCGGAGCCGGCGGTAGGCATGCTCGACGGATACTTCACGGAACGGCACGGCATCCTGCCGCCCGTTCCTTGGCCGACCTCCGTCGGCTGGTGATGACCCGGCCTTCCAGGCCTGGCGCTTCATGCTCCTCAACGCCTCCCTTCGTCTGCGCGTGCCCACCGACCGTCTCCGCCGAAAGGTCCTGGCGCCTTCGATTGAAGGAGGCTTCGGGCTCCCCGTATCCCAGGAGCCGGCGTTACTCACCAGCAAAGCCAGGATGGCGCAGCGCCAGTGAGTCCGAGTGAACGGAGCCCATGGATGGCAATCCTGTTCGGCACATGATTTGCGCATCGGACCTGACGAAGATCGTGAACATAGGGAACGTGCGCCCTGATCTTGCCGGCGTTATCGTGCCGCC
>RGVT01000017.1 GCA_010027105.1 Planctomycetia bacterium | reverse complement strand
CCGGCCGGCTCCAGCGCCGCGAGCTCCTCGCCCGCCGGCTCCACGACGGGCACCACCTCCATCGTCATCCTTCCCTCGTCGGCCGTGCCCCACGACGCCGGCCGCGATCCACCGACGAACGCCGCCACGACCGCAAGTGCCGCATGCACCACGACGGAGAGCACGATGCACTTCTTCAGCGTCTGCGACTGCAGCCAGCGGGCGCGGGCCAAGAGGGCGATCCCAACGGCGAGGCACGCCCCGAGCCCTCCCCAGAGCAGCCAGTGGTGATCCATCGGCCCGGGCCTCTCCTCGAGCGCCGCCCCCTAGCGGCGCCTGGTCTCGCCCCGCGCCTGCACCGAGATGCCCACCTGCCGCACGTCGGCGGTGCGGCAGGCCTCGTAGACCTCCGCCATGCGGCCGTGCGTGACGGCCTGCGCGCCGCGGATCAGCACCGCGAGATCCGGCCGCTCCGCGCGGAGGGCCTCCAGCCGCGCGGCGAGGTCGCCGATCGCCACCTCGGCGCCGCCGAGCCGCAGGCCGCCGGCATCGTCGACCTCGACGATCTCCGGGTGGCCGCCCGACACGGCCGCGGCCGCCTCAACCCGCGGCAGTTCGAGGTCGAACTTCCGCTCGTCGCCCGAAAACTTCGTGGCGCACATGAAGAAGATCGTGAGCACGAGCACGACGTCGATCATCGGCGCGAGGTTCGGGGCCGGATCCTCGTCGTCGGAGAGGCGCACGAGCGGCATGGCTCAGGCTCCCACGGCCACGGCCGGCCGCGACCGGCCGGGGGGCGACTCGGCTCCCGCCTCGAGCGAGATCTCGTCGATCACCTGCTGGCAGGTTTCGTCGAGCCGCATCGCCAGCCGGTCGACACGGCTCGTGAACACCCAGTGCAGCACCATCGCGGGAATCGCCACCAGCAGGCCCATCGCCGTCGTGATCAGCGCCTCACCGAAGCCGCGGGCCAGAAGGTCGGGCCGGCCCATCGCGCCGGCGCCGGCCACGTCGTTGAACGAGCGGATGAGCCCGAACACCGTGCCGAGCAGGCCGAGGAGCGGGCCGATCGTGGCGATGCCGTTGAACACGCGGCGGTAGCGGCGCAGGTGGTTGACCTCGCGCTCGCAGGCGTCGATCGCAGCCTGCTCGATCTCCACGGTGGGCCGCCCCCACCGCCGCACCGCCGCCGCGAACACCCGCGCGGCCGGGCTGGCGTTCTCGTCGCACGCGTCGAGCGCCGCGCCGCGCGAGAGCGCCCCGGCCTGAAGTTGCTCGATGAACCGCGTCGTGAAGAGCTTCGGCACCACGCGGCTCGTACGCAGGCTCACCATCCGCTCGAATCCGAAGGCGGCGAGCAGGAACGAGCAACCGAGCAGCGGCACCATGAGGATGCCGCCGTCGCGGATCGTGGCCAGAAGGTTCCCGGTGGGGATGGCGGTGTCGGCGACAGCGCTCGCCGGGGCGGGGGCCGCGGCGACCCGGACGGGCCCGCGGTCGCCGTCGGCTGCGGGCGGGGATGCCGGGGTAACCGTCGACCCCGCCCACGCGCGCGGGCTTTGCGCGCCTGCGGGGGCTGCGACGACCGCGGCGAGGCAGACCGCCAGCGTCATCATCGAGCGGGCCGTCCGTGGCGCCATGACGAATTGGATCCGGCAACGTGAGGCTACGCGAGTGCGGCCGCTCCCTCGGCCGACCCCGTCACAGGGTGCCATCGACCGCTTCGGCGCCCGTGGGCAAATCCTTTGCCTGCACCGCACGCCACCCGCACGATCGGCATTCCCGTCGGGGTGGTGACAGGCTGAAGCTGGCCGTGCGGTGACAGGCTGAAGCTGGCCGTGCGGTGACAGGCTGAAACTGGCCGTGCGGTGACAGGCTGAAACTGGCCGTGCGGTGACAGGCTGAAGCCTGTCCTACGGGCTTGCGCGACGGCCGGCCGACCGCGGCTCGGGGCAACCTCGGCTTGCCCCGCGGCCGCGCCGAGCCCGCGGGGGCCAGGGATGGCCCTGCGGGCGTGAACCTAGAAGTTCGCGTTACAGCCGGTGTCGACGTCGCCGACCATGTGGAGGTGGTCGTGGTCGACGTACACGACCTCCTGGCAGTCTTCGTCGACGAGCGTGTGGGGCACCGGCCAGCCGATCCGCTTCACCTCCTGGAAGTAGACCGTGCACTTGTAGTGGGCGTGGTGCAGCTGGGCGGGGCCGGCGAGCGGGTAGTGCCGCGGCGGATCGAGGTAGTCGGCGATCTTGCACTTCGTGATCCGCACGTGGTTGCGCTGCACCTCGTAGAGGAAGGGCCAGTTGCCCTGTACGGGGCGGGCCTTCTCGAGCGCCCTCATCACCTCGTCGTCGCTCGGCTCGTCGACCGCCTCGCACGGGCCGCCTGGCGGAATCGGCCCGAGCACGGGCGACCGCTCGTAGCGCTCGTAGTTCCAGAACTGGTCTTCCTTGTTCTTCTGCAGGCCCACCGGCACGGGGATCGGGATCGCGAGGGGCCCGATGTTCGGGCCAGATTGGGCGATCCAGAAGCAGCCGCTCTGCGTGACCGCCGTGCTGGCGGCGACGAGGGCGATGGCGATCAGCCGGGCACGGATCTGCATGGCGAACTCCTCGGGCGGGCCGCGGGGGCGGTCGTCTGGGAACCTCTGCCGGTTGTATCGACCGTGCGGCGCGGAAACTTGCGGGATTTTCCGGCGGCGGCGGGCCCCCGTCGCTCCCCCGGCATGAAACAAACCCGCCCGCGCGGTGGCGCGGGCGGGTGTATCTGGCTCGTCGACCGCTTCGAGGGGCCTAGCGGTGGTGGCTGTGGATATGCCGCTCGTCGAAGTCGAGCCACCACCAGCCGTCGTCCCACTCGAGCGACACCCGCCGCCAGCCCAGCGGCACCTGCGGGTACGGATAGAACGGGCCGATGTAGGGCCACGCCGTGGGCGAATACTGCGTCGGATATTGGAGGGCGGCGTAGTTCGGGTAGGCCGCGTAGCTCGGCCAGGCGTAGTTCGGCATGTTGGGACCGCCGCCGCGGACGGGCACCGGCATTCCGCCGGCGCCGCCCATGCCGCCCGCCCCGCCCATCACCGCGTTCATCGGCACGGGGCCGCCGGCGCTACCCATGCCGCCCATGCCAGCCATGCCCGGCGGACACGCGTCGGGGGCCGGACCCTCGCTGATCCGCATGGAGCCCGGTACCATCTGGCCGTCGGCGGGGCCGCCGACCTCCTCTCCTAGCACGTAGCCGTCCGCAGAGCCGGGAAGGGCCAACGGCTGCCGCTTGAACGCGGCCGCGGCCTGCACGCGGCCCGACGGTGCCCGACCCGTCCGCGGCCGCGACACGGGCTTGGCAGCCTGGGCGGCGAGCGGACGCGGCGCCGCAGCACGCCGCGACACGGCGGGCCTGACCGCCGGGGGCGTCGCCGCCTCCGGCTCGACGGCCTGAACGAGCGCGACCTCCGCCTCGTCACGATCCCCGTCGGCCGCGGCAGCCGCGGCGAGGGCCGGCTCGGGGGCCGGGGCCGACAACCCGACGAGCGACCGGATCGACCCGGGGAGGGAGAATGCATCATCGCCGGCTGGCGCGGGCCCGTTGACGGACAGCCTGTTCACCACCCGCTCCACGCCCGACACCGCCTCGGCGGCCGCGATGGCCGCGTCGATCTGCCGGGCGTCGGAGACGGTTCCCTCGAGCCAGACGGTGCCCGCCTGGGCCTTGACGTTCACGCGGTAGCCCTTGAGGGCGCCCGATTCCTTCATGCTCGCGGCGACGTTGGCGGCGAGATCGTCGGCCGCCACGGCGGCCGATGCCACCGTCACGAGCACGACGGACAGAAACGCGGACCTCGAGATGGACATGGCAGGCTCCTTGGCTCCTCCGCGGGCGATGACGGCCGCCCCACGGCAGTGGTTTTCGGCCGCCGGTCGCACCGAAGGGGAGTTTTTTTCCGATTCACGGGGCGGCGGCGGCCGCCGCGGCAAGCGCGGCAGACGAGGCGAACGGCGCACCCCTGCTAGCGGGCGTCGAAGACGACGATCAGCGTCATCAACGCGAGCGTGACGGCGCACGCCGCCGCCGCCGCCGGGCCGAACCGCAGCGCGAAGCCGCACAGGCCGCCGACGGCCGCGAGGGCGAGCACGAGCAGCCACTGCGACGGCCGCTCGTGAGACGTGCCCTCGGCGAGCCGCACGAGCCCCGCCGCCGCCAGACCGAGCAGCTGCACGACGCTCATCGCGCACAACACCGGGCTCACGGCCACCGCCACCAGCAGCATCGCACGTGTTCCCGCGAGGCAAGGACGTCGGACCCGGGAAACGCCCGGGGGAGCGGGACGATAGCGATCGCGGGCCGCGGCCGCAAACCCAACCCGCGGCCCGGCGCCCGCTCCGAACCGCGCGGAACGGCTCAGTTGCCGCCCAGCAGCGCGTCGAGCTTCCGCTCCAGATCGGTGATCACGAGGCTGCGGTCGACGACGTTGCCCTGGGCATCGACGAGCAGCATCGTGGGCAGCGTGAGGATGCCGAGCTCCTCCGCGAGGCGACCGTCGAGCCCGCCCGCTTCGTGGAGCTGCGGCCAGGGGATCGGCTTGGCCGCGAGAAACTTCGTGAGCTGCGCCTTGTCGGTGTCGAGGGCGATCCCGACCACCGCGAACTTCTTGGGGCCGTACTTGGCGTACAGTTCTCGGATCTGGGCGATGTCGACCTTGCAGGGCTCGCACCAGGTCGCCCAGTAGTGCACGAGCACCGGCCGGCCGCGCAGCGACTCGACGGCCACGGGCTTGCCGTCGATCGACGTGCCGGAGAGCTCAAGCGGCCTGCCCACGCCCTCGAGACGCCGGGCCGCTCCGCGGGCCTTGCGGGCGGCGGTGGCGTCGGGAAACGCCTTGACGATGGCGGCGTAGCGCTCGAGGGCCTCCTTCTCGTTGCCGGAAAACTCGTCGGCGATCCCCATCTGCAGCATCGCCTCGGCCGCGTCGGGGGCCTGCGGGTGCTTCTCGACGAACTGCCTCAGCTCGTCGAGCCACGCCGCCTGCACCTTGGCCACGTCGGCCCCCGGCTGCTGCATGCCGGCGGCGTACCGGGCCGAGGCCAGCCTGAACCGCACGAACGCCTCGAGTGGCTCGTCGGCCGAGACGCGTCGGGGAGCGCGTCGTCCTGCACGCCCGCCGCGATCGTCTCCGCCAGCTGCTTCACCCAAAACGGCTTTTCCGCGGCCTCGGCCGCCGTCACCACCTGCTCCAGGAGGACCACCTGCTCCCCCGCGAGCTTCCTGCGCGAGGCGGCGTCGGCCGAGGAGAGGCGTGTTTCGACCTCGCGGAGCTTCACGAGCAGCGGCTTGAGTTTCTCCGTCTCGCGGCCGCCGGACTCCGCGGTCGACCGCTCCGACACCCGCGGCGAGAAAAAGCCGGTGGCGTCGGCGATCTCGCCCTGCGCACCCGGCAGCTGCGGCAGGTCGACCGGTCGCCAGGCGTCGCCGATCCGCACGAGCGACCCGACGTAGATCTGGCCTCCGCCCCCCTTGCCGTCGCCCCCGTCCACGAGCGCGACCACGTTGTCGTAGGCCGTCACGTCCTTCGCCACGCCGGCGCCGCCGGCCGGCAGCGTGCCGGGCTGCGGTGCGAGCATGTTGTTCCAACGGGCGGCGGGCCCGAGCGGATTCCGCGGCGACGCGGCCAGCTTCGCGAATCCCTTCGCGGCGGCCGTCACCCGAGCACCGAGCTCGCCGAGCAGCGGCTCCTCGAAGCCAGCGGCCTGGAGGTCGGCATTCGTGGGCAGCAGCCGCGTGAACACCGACGCCTCGCGGGTCCGCAGGGCCTCCACGATCTCGGCGGTCGCCTCCTCGGCCGAGATCGACTTCCAGGTGTCGATCGTGCCGTTCTCGTCCTCGTCGACCCCCCAGCGGCTGCCGGCCGCACCGAGCCAGCGGGCCTGGTCGGCCTTGGCGTTGTGGTTGGCGTCGACGTCGCGATACACCTCGGCACCGTCCTTGTAGTAACTCCAGCGGTCGACCACGCGGTCGCCGTTGGTGTCGGCGAACGACCGCAGGATTTCTCCGCGCGGTCCTCGGACGACCCAGGCGCTCAAGCCACCCTCCTTCTCCATCTTGATCGTGCAGGCCTTCACCTGGTCGGCCGGCACACGGTCGTAGTCGACGTTTTTCTGGAAGGGGGCGAGCCCGAGGGCGTAGTCCACCGTCGGCTGGGCGGCGGCCGCTGCGGCGGCGTGGAGCACGATCGCGGCGGCGAGACTGGGGCAGACCTTCATGGTCATGGCGACGGTTCCTTCCTGCATCCAGAGAGTTCGACGCCACGAAAATACCGGCTCTCGCCGCCGGCGCCAGCGCCACTTCGCCGGACCGACGCCGGCACCGCACGCCCGTCGCCCTCCCTGGCCCCGCCGGGCGGCCGACCCTTTGAAATCGGCCGCGGCAGACCTACACTCGATCTCGCCGGGAACGGGCCGCCGCAGGCGGCGCGGCCCACAGCGGGCGCGCGTAGCTCAGTTGGTTAGAGCGCCACCCTGATAAGGTGGAGGTCCCACGTTCGAATCGTGGCGCGCGCAGTCGACGACCGCATCACCCCGGTCCTATCGGGGACGTAGCTCAATTGGGAGAGCACCGCCTTTGCAAGGCGGGGGTTGAGGGTTCGATCCCCTTCGTCTCCAGTTTCAAGCCGCCACGGCCATCCCTGGCCCGTGCCGGCCTTGCACGTCGCGGGGCCAGCCGAGGTGGCCCCGGACGGGCGGCGTCCCTGCGCGGACGCAAGGTCGGATGGCGACGGATCACGTGACAGGGCTGGCGACGCGGGGCGACTTCGAGGCGTGGCTCCGCGCGCGGGATACGCTCGCGGGCGTCGCGTTCGTGAGCGTCGACGTGGTAGGCCTGAAGCGGGTCAACGGAGAACGCGGGTTCCTGGCCGGAGACGACCTGCTGGCCCGCGCCGCGGCGCGGCTGCGCGACGCCGCCCACGGTGCCCTCCTCGTGGCGCGGCTCGGCGGGGATGAGTTCGTCGCGGTCTTTCGCGGACCGGCCGAGGCGGAGGCGACGGTCCGATCGCTGGCGGAACCGGCCGCGGGGCCGCGGCTGCGCGTGGCCGCGACCACCGGCACCGGGGCCGACACGCGCCACACGCTCGTGGATCGGCTCTATGCAGCGGTGCGGGGTTCCTGAATAATCGACCGCTCCGCCCGCGCAACCCCGCCCACGAGCCCATGCCCGCCTCCGCCGCCCCTGCTCCCGCCGCCGTCGGCACCCGCCGCGACGACATCCGCAACATCGCGATCATCGCGCACGTCGACCATGGCAAGACGACGCTCGTCGACTGCCTGCTCCGGCAGAGCGGCCAGTTCCGGGCGAGCCAGCTCGCGGGCGAGCGGATCCTCGACTCCAACGATCTCGAGAAGGAGCGGGGGATCACGATCCTCGCGAAGAACATCGCCGTCGAGTGGAAGGGGAAGAAGATCAACATCATGGACACCCCGGGCCACGCCGACTTCGGCGGCGAGGTGGAACGGGTGCTGCGGATGGCCGACGGCGCGCTCGTGCTCGTCGATGCGGCCGAGGGGCCGATGCCGCAGACGCGGTTCGTGCTTTCCAAGGCCCTCGAATGCCGGCTGCGGCCGGTGGTGGTGGTCAACAAGATCGACCGCCCCGACGCCCGGCCGCTCGAGGTGCTCGACGAGATCCTCGGCCTGTTCCTCGAACTCGGCGCCGACGACGACCTGGCCGACTTCCCCTTCGTCTACGCCTCGAGCCGGGGCGGCTACGCCGCGCACGACCCGGCCGTCCGCGAAGGCACGATGGAGCCGCTGCTCGACATGGTGCTCGAGAAGATCCCCGGGCCGCTCGTCGACGCCTCGGCGCCGCTGCGGATGCTCGTCACCACGCTCGACTGGAGCGACTACGTCGGCCGGATCGCGATCGGCCGGGTCGAGTCGGGCACGCTCACCAAGGGGGCGGCCGTGGTCCGCTCCACCGCGGCGGGGGCCCTCCTGCCGGCGAAACTCGTGGGCGTGCAGTCGTTCGACAAGCTCGGCCGCATCGATGTCGAAGAGGCCACGGCCGGCGATATCGCCGCCGTGAGCGGCATCGAAGACGTGGAGATCGGCGACACGATCTGCGACCCGCTCGACCCGCGTCCGCTCCCGCGCCTCACCGTCGACGAGCCGACGCTGTCGATGGTGTTCGGCATCAACACCTCCCCGCTGGTGGGCAAGTCGGGCAAGTTCCTCACCACCCGGCACCTCCGCGACCGGCTGGAGAAGGAACTCGAGAAGAACGTCGCCCTCAGGGTGCAGCCGATCGAGGGCACGGAGCAGTTCGCCGTCAGCGGCCGCGGCCTGCTCCACCTCTCGGTGCTCATCGAGACGATGCGCCGCGAGGGGTTCGAGATCTCGGTGGGCAAGCCGAAGGTGATCCTCCGGAAGGAGGACAGCGCGACGCTCGAGCCGTTCGAGACGCTCGTCGTCGAGGTGCCCCACGACAAACTCGGCCCCGTGATGGAACTCACCGGCGCCCGCCGCGGGCAACTCGTGCACATGGGCAGCCGCGGCGAATTCGCCCACGCGGCGTTCTCGATCCCCGCCCGCGGGCTGATCGGCCTGCGCACCCGCGTGCTCAACGCCACGCAGGGGACGGCGATCATGCACCACCGGTTCGAGAAGTGGGCCCCGCTCGAGGGGGATGTGGCCGGCCGGGCCAACGGCGTGCTCGTGTCGATGGTGCCGGGCAAGGCCGTGGCCTTCGGACTCGACGGTCTCCAGGAGCGGGCCGACCTGTTCATCGGCCCGGGCGACGAGGTGTACGAGGGGATGGTGGTGGGCGAGAACGCCCGCAGCGAGGACATGATCGTGAACCCGACCAAGGAGAAAAAGCTCACGAACATGCGGGCCACCGGCAGCGACCGCAACATCCTGCTCAAGCCGCCGCGCCGCATGTCGCTCGAGGAGGCGCTCGAGTACATCGAGGAGGACGAGCTGGTCGAGGTGACGCCCGACGTCATCCGCCTGCGCAAGATGCTCCTCTCGGAGCACGACCGCAAGCGCCAGAGCCGGCGCTGAAACGCCTCGGGGCCCCCGGTGCGGAGGAGCCCCCGGGCAAGGCGGCGGGTTAAAACTCGTATGTGAAGCCCGGATTCACGAGCTCGACGTTCGGAAGCCCGAGGGCGGCGATCTCGCGGGCGATCGTTTCGGCGTAGCAGGGCTTGCGGTGGACCACGATCCAGCGGACGTCGCGCGGGAGCTTGTGCATCTCGGTCGCGAACGACGTGGTGCAGTGGTGCCCGACGCGGGCCGCGAGGTGAGCGTGCGCGTCGGGAAAACTCACCTCCAGGAACACCGCCCGCAGGTTGGGCACGGATGCCAGATGCCTCCAGATCGCCTCCGTCGGCCCCGTGTCGGATGGAAATGCCACGGCCGCACGACCGTCGTCGACGACGAATCCGAGCGTGGCCACGCCGTGCGATACCGGCACGGGCGTGACGGTGAGGCCGGCACGGGTCACGGGCCGGAGCGGCTCGAGCGCGGTCGCGGCCACGAACGCATCGTCCGGCCGGGAGAGCGCGAAGAAATCGGGCCAGATGCGCCCGTTGAAGATGTCGGCGTGCAGGAACTCGAGCACCTCGCGCGACGCCAGAATTTCCACGCTCTCCGGACCCGGTTCGTAGACGTTCTCGAGAAACACCGGCAGCGTGGCGATGTGGTCGAGGTGCTCGTGCGTGACGAACACGTGGCGGATGCGTCGCTGCCGCCCGAGAGCCAACAGGCCGACCACCCCGGCGTCGATCGCCACCGCGTCGCCGACGAGGTATGTCGTGAGGAATTGCAGGCCCGATGGCGGCACGCTCGATGGAAGAAGTTCGACCTGCATAGCTGACCGCCTCCCGATCCTCTCGAACCCCGTGGAGACTCCGGATCAGACCCCGAAAAACTCGCGGATCTTTCGGAAGATGTCCTGTACTTCCGGCACGCCACGTTCCGCCCCGGCGATCGCCTGCGACCGCTCGCACAGCCGCTCGCGCAGCGCGGCGCCGAGTTGCTCCACGAGCTGCGGCCGCGCCGCCAGCAGGCGGCCGAACGACTCGTTGCCCACGTCGAGAAGCCGCGTCTCCACGAGGGCCGTCACCGTGGCCACGCGCGGCGCTCCCGTCATGAGCGACATCTCGCCGAAGTAGTCTCCCGTCTCCAGGGTGGCGATGCCGACGGGATCCCCTCCCGGCGACTCGGCGGTCACCTGCACGCGGCCGTCCATGACGACGAACATGCTGCGGCCGGGGTCACCCTGGCGGATGATCTGCTCGCCGGCAGCGTAGACCCGATCGACGCCCTCCTCGGCGAGGTGTCGCACCTGGCTCGGATCGAGGGCGGCGAGCAGCCCGACCTGCTCCAGGCACCGCACCCGTCGCTCCACGGCGGCGGAGGCCGACTCCGCCACGGGCGGTGGCAGGTGCGTGAGCCGGATCGCCTGGGTGGCCACGGGGATCTCGATGCCGTGCCGGGCGAATGCATACCAGATGCGGTCGCGGGCCATGCCGTCGACACGGTCGCGTTTGTCGAAGTCGGTCGTGAACAGGCGCACCCAGTGCTCGACGCCGCGCTCCTTGAAGTCGCTCGTGACCACGGAAGGGGCGGGATGCTCGAGCACGCCGAAGCTGCCGCGGATCGCATCCAGGATGATCGACTGGACCCGCTGCGGCGGAACGTCGTACGGCGTGATCACGTAGAGCGAGCGGCGCGACCAGGGCTCGGGCTTCGTGAAGTTGCGAATCGAAGCCTGGGCGAGCTGCCCGTTGGGGATGATCACGTACGCCTCGTCGAGCGTGATCACCTTGGTCGCTCTCCAGTTGATCTCGACCACCCGGCCCACGTGGGCGGGATTCGCATCGTACTGGATCCAGTCGCCGATCTCGAACGGATGCTCGGCGTGGATCGCCAGGCCCGCGAACACGTTCCCGAGCGTGTCTTTGAGCGCGAACCCGAGCACGGCGGTGACGAGCGCCGAACCGGTGAGCAGTTCGCCGGCGTCGATACCCGCCTCCCAGAGCACCACGAGCAGCGCGACCGCGACCGCGATCCACCGCAGGACGTCGAGGAAGATTTTCGGCATCGGCCGCGCGAACGTCTCCCAGCCGCGCACGGCGGCCAGGATGACGACCGACTGCAGGAGCGAGGCGATCGCACAGAAGCGGATGAACGGGACCGCGGACTCGCGGGCAGCGGGCAGGGCCACGGCGAACGCGGCGATCGCTCCGCCGCCGAGACACAGCGCGATCGGCCCCCAGGCCAGCCAGCGCCGGCCGCGAGGTGCGGAGGCCACGGTGACGACCGCGGCGACGGCCGCCACGACGAGTTCCGGCAGGCCGGGCAGGGACTCGGCGGCGGCCATGCCCGTCGCCATCAGCGCCAGGGGAAATGCGGCGTGTCCGGCATGGCTGGCGAGTTCCTGCATGGCCGACGGTGCCGCCGTGTGACGGTGGCTCTCCGAGCGTCCACCGGGCCGGCATTGTGGTGATCGGGCGGCCACCAGGCAAATGGGTGCGGCGCCGGCATCCGCAGCGGAAGCCGAAGGAGCAGGCGTTCTGGACTTCTCCGCGGCCACCCGCTACAGTCTGGGCTTGGTTCGTCGCAAACGGTCCCCGGGAAACTCATGGTCAAGCTCACGGTCAGAGAACGCGAAAGCATTCAGGAGGCGGTGCGCCGCTTCCGCAAGTTGGTGGAGCGCAGCGGCATCAAGAAGGAGATGCGTCGCCGCGAATTCTTCGAGAAGCCGAGCGAAACCCGCCGCCGCGCCCGCCTGCGGGCCGAGCGCCGCACGAAGCGGAATCGTCTCCTGGGCGTCTAGTTTCCTGGGCGTCTAGTTGTCCGTGGAAAAGCCCTTCGTGGCAATCCTGTTCGGCACGGTTGCCCTCCCGTGGGACAGGCGTCCCGCCTGTCCTGCCCTCCCGTGGGACAGGCGTCCCGCCTGTCCTGCCCTTGCTTGCCTCAAGGGTGATCCCAACGAGCGCGCGGTTCTGAAGCAGACGATCGCGGCCGACCGCGGCTCCATCTGGAACCGCAGCCACACATCCGATGCGAACGTCTGCATGCCGATCCTGATCTCCACCCCGGCGAGACGCCGAACCGGGCGAAGGAGCAGACGGTCGGGTACTCCCTGCGCGAGCCTCGATGAACTCGAGGCCTTCAACAAAACACGGCAGGAATCGGGTCCCACGGTGTGGTGATGAGGACAGGACAGGCGGGACGCCTGTCCCACGACGGGCAAGGACAGGCGGGACGCCTGTCCCACGGAGCCTTTTTCCACATGGTCGACCGCAGGAAACGCCGAGGGGTTCCTGGGTCGACGATCGCCGCATCCTGCGGCGGCAGACTTGTTCCCCAGTCTGCCAGTCCCTCAGAAAGCGTGCGTCAGGCGAAAGAAGACGCCGTCGAGCGACAGGCTCGAGTTCGCGAGCGGCACGCTCGAGACCGGGGTGCCGACGGGCGTGGCGTTGGTCTGGACCGTCTCGGCGTATCCCAGGGTGCCGAAGTACATCAGCATCCAGCCGACCGAGATGCTCGTCCGAGGCCGCATCTGCCACGTGCCCCCGAGCGACACGTCGACGTTGGGGATCACCGTCGATCCGCCGATGACCTGGCTTTCCGAGGTCTGATCCTGGTCGAGCGTGAGCCGCGTGGACGTGTTGGAGAGACTGCCCACGAGCAGCGAACCGCCGACCGCGCCAAACCCGCTCCAGCGCCGGTTCGCCCCGAGATAGCGGCGCACCTGCCCCGCGATCCGCGGGCCGACGCCGCTGAACGTGCGATTGGTGGTTACCAGGAGATCCGGGAAGCCGGCGGTCACCACGTCATTGAACACCAAGGATCCCACCCGGCTGTCGAGAAACCGGATGCCCGCTCCGGCTGCCACGTCCCAGACCGGAGCCTGGCGGCACTCGGCCCCGACGTCGATCCGCCGCGCCCATTCGAGGTCGTAGATGTTCAGCCCCACGCTGCCGACCGACGAGATCGATTCCCCGACCGCGTCGGCACCGGTGTTGTAGGGGCCGAGGATGATCGTGCCGTTCCCGCCGGCCCAGTTGCCTCGGGCCACGCCCACCGCGGCCGTCTGCGCGTAGAAATTCATGTAGGTGAACCGAAAGACGTGGTCGGGCGTGGCCTGATAGCCGAGAAACCCGCGGACTCCGCCGCCGTAGCCGAAGTCGTAGTCGAGCGAATCGAGCGAGCTATTGACGGGCGTGAACCCCACGAGTCCGCCCGATCGCCTGTTCGACAGCAGCGCGGTGGCGTTGCTGAACGTGGGCCGCAGAAGCAGATAGTCGGCACCGGCGAGCCACTTCGTGGCAGGGGCCGCCTGCCCGCGCGGTCGACGCTGGCGCGGCATCGGCTCACCCATCGCTTCGACGACGGAATCGGGCCCAATGTTCCCGGCATCGATGGGAATGTCCACGATGGCGGAGCCCTGCTCCTCGGGGAATTCCGCCGCGAGGAGTTCGACGTCGGGCGGCCCGCCGCCAGAGTCGGCCGCCGCGTCGACCTCGACCTGCTCGGCGGCCACGGGCTCGCGCGCCTGACCGGTGGAGGCACAGGCGCCCAGCCATACGGCCAGGGCGCAGGCCAGCAGCCTGCGGGTCTGTAGCACATGTTCGAGGGTGAATTGACGCATCGAACGGCCCAGCAGCGAACGCCGCGCGCGACTCCCCGGCGCGGTCAACTCGCTGCTTCCGTTATCGGACCGGCACAATCGGCATCACGAGAATAACCCGACGGCCTTGCCCAGAACGCCCACCCTCTCGGGTCTCAGGCCGCGGTGCGCCGCCGCCGAAAGGTGGCTGCAGCGACGCCCACAGCCATCGCCCCGGAGAGCAGGCCGACCGTCGACGGCTCAGGCACGGCGGCGACCGTAATCCCGACCTGCTGGCCGTACGTCTTGTACGGGTCGATGACGACGCTGGCGAGGCTGTAGGTGAAGTGTTCGATCACTTCCACATCGCCGGCTCCCGATGCCGTCTGCGACGACCTGGAAATCCGGGTCGGGTCGAAGGCCGTCACGCCCAGCACGCCAAATCCGCTCATCCCGCTCGCCCGCGTCTGTGCGAAGATCGGCTGCCCCGGGGCGAAGAAGTTCTGCAGCAACGAATACGACTCCTGGCCGCCGGCACGCGGCCCCGTCGCCAGCCTGATCGTGAAGCTGTCGCCGCTTTCCACCGGCTTGGCAAACTTGAACAGGGCGGTCTCCTGCTCCGGGTTCCACGTCCACCGCGACTTCTCCTGGGAGGGCTCCCACAGGCAGGCCGTGACGGCGGTCGCGGGCCGAGCCGCAAGGCTGAGCTGGAAGCTCTCGATTTGTCCCACCGCCGCGTTGTTCGTCACCCGCACGTAGGGTCGTGAGGCGAGCACGGCCTGCTCCATGGCGGTTTGCCGCCAGAGCTTCTGCCCCACCGCAGGATCCTTGTTCTCGATCCACGCCATGTTGCTCGCGATGTCGATCTTGAAGTCCGACGACTTGATCGACTCGGCTCGCACGGCGGGCTGGCCGCCGACAAGACCCACGAAGAGACACGCCACCATCGAGGCAACGGCTGCGAAGCCGCCACACCGGGAAAGCCAAGATGTCGCCATGGTGCATACGAGTCATCAGCAAGCCCCTCGAGATCCGCGTCGGGGGAGATCCCCGGCGGTATGCGTCAGCACCCGCAATGCAGGCGCCGCCAGACCGGCCGGAGTCATTCCGCGCCCGAAAAATCCAGTTCGTGAGAAAGAAGAAGCCGAGAACCTGCGAACCCGAAACAGAAGAAGGCGTCCAAGAAACCCGGCTCAACTTCGACCACGAACCCGGAACCCGGGTCGATCGCGGTCTGAGGAACTCACGAGCGGACTGCCTTGAAGAAAGGGAATATGTCGCGGAAACGGATCAAAACGGACTCAACCTAAGAAAATAGTACGCAGACCTCGGCCGCGGTGTCAACTTTTCGGACCAGAAAAACCCCCGCTCCCGGGAAAGCCGGATGCGCCACGCCGCGAAATACCCAGAACTACCGCGAAACACTCAGGTCGTTCCGCCGTTGCCAGAGGGGCTTTCCGGCCAGTCGAGGCCGACATCGAGCCAGGGAGCGTCGTGCGTGGGCCAGCCGCTACTCACCCGGTCCACACCGGTCTCCGCGACATCCCGCACCGTGTCGGGCCTGATTCCGCCGGAGGCTTCGAGGATCACCCGTGGCCCATCGGCCGGCCCCATTCGATCGCGAATCGCCACGGCCTCCACCAGCGTTGCGAGCGGCATGTTGTCGAGCAGGACGATGTCCGGCCCGGCCGGCAGGACGAGTTCCAACTGGGCGAGCGAATCGACCTCGATCTCCACCACCATGGCCTCCGCGCGGTCCGCCGGAAACGCCGTGGCGATGAAGGTCCGGGCTTTCCGCACCGCGTCCGCCGGGCCCGAACCCGCCGCGGCGAGGGCGGCGAGGTGATTGTCTTTGACGAGGATCGCGTCGTGGAGACCCAGGCGGTGATTCCAGCCGCCGCCGAGCCGCGTGGCGAGCTTGTCGAGCAGCCGCCAGCCGGGCACCGTCTTG
This sequence comes from Planctomycetia bacterium, assembly GCA_010027105.1. Taxonomy (GTDB): domain Bacteria; phylum Planctomycetota; class Planctomycetia; order Pirellulales; family UBA1268; genus RGVT01. Next base: position 999 of record RGVT01000017.1, on the reverse strand, counting down.
CGCGTGTCGTACACACGGCAGCGGGTTCCGGCGACGGCGTCGACGAGCTGCCGCGTCGCGGTGGCCACGCCGGACATCCGCCCGATCATGTTGAGGATCACACGTTCCGCCGCCAGAACGCTCCGGACGGGACCCGCGAGCGTGGCGACCACGTCGCCCTTCGCCGTCCGGGCACCGTCGACGACCAGCGGCCGCCAGTCGAGCTGCCCGTCGGCCACGCTCGCAACCACGCCAGCTGCGTCGAGTCCGGCGATCACTCCCGGCCGCCGACACACGACGTTCAGGCGGGCGATCCTGTTCCCCGGCACCGTGGCGACGCTCGTCCAGTCGCACTCGTGGCCGAGATCCTCCGCGAGCCAGTCGCGGGCGCGGGCCGCCACGTGGGCGGCGAGGTGCTCGTCCCAGACGGTCTGCCGGAAATCCCGCGAGGCATCCTGGAGGCTGTCGGCCATGGAGTCGGTATCCTATACGACGATGCACGAGTCGTCTGGTGACACCGCTCTGATCCCCGCCCGGCTGCAGCCGATCGTGGCCTGCGCGGCCGCTGGGCTGCTGCTCGCCGCGTGTGCCTGGCTGGCCGCGGGCGACCGCCCGGTCGATCACGACGCCCCCCCGGTGGCGGCGGCCAGATTCACGACCAACATCAACACCGCCCCCGCCGTCGAACTCGCCCAACTCCCGGGGCTCGGTCCGACCATGGCGGCGCGAATCGTCGAGCACCGGGAGGCCCATGGGCCGTTTCCGACGGTCGAGGCGCTCCTCGACGTGCCGGGGATCGGCCCGACGACCCTCGAGCGGATGCGCCCCCACCTGCGCCCGATCGAACCGCGTCGGGACGCGTCGCGAGGTGCGCCGTGAAGGGCACCCCAGGGCTGTTCGAACTCGTGAGCCCCTACCAGCCCGCCGGCGACCAGCCGACGGCGATCGAGGCGCTCGTGCGCGGCATCGACGAGGGTCGGCCGTCGCAGGTGCTGATGGGCGTCACGGGCTCCGGCAAGA
>RGVT01000160.1 GCA_010027105.1 Planctomycetia bacterium | reverse complement strand
GGCGAGCCGGTGGTCGCCCCCGTCGCGGAGGGCACCGAGGCCCCCGCGCCGATGCCCGTGAGCCCACCGCGGCCGACGCTGGCAGCACCCCGCCGTCGTCCCACCAGCCGATGCGGAGCGGCCGGGCGGGCGCGGCCCTGCCTGCCGCCGGCGCGAGAGCCTCGAGCGCGAGCGCGAGATCGTCGACGTGCCGGGCGAGAAACCCGGCCCGCGGCCGCGCGGCCGCCAGGCTCGGCAGCGTGTCGAACCCGCCCCCCTCGCCGAGCACCGGCGTGCGCGGCACGAGGCCCGCCACGCCGCACGCGTGCGCCGGCTGTCGGATCGAGCCGGCCAGATCGGTGCCGATCGCCAGCGGCACGACGCCGGCCGCCACCAGCGCCGCGTCGCCGCCGCTCGACCCGCCCGGGCCGCGGTCGGCCGCGAACGGGTGGCTGGTGCGGCCCCACACCGGGTTGTCCGTCTCGTGCAGCCACATCGCCTGCGGCACGTTCGCCTTGCCGACGACGACGGCCCCCGCCGCCCGCAGCCGGAGCACGATCTCGGCGTCGTGGTCGTCGCCGCCGTCGCGGCCGGGAATGCCGAGCGTGGTCCGCAGCCCGCGCACGGGAAAGCATTCCTTCACGCTCACCGGCACGCCGCCGAGCGGCAGACCGGCGACCCCCGCCAGTTCGGCCGCGGCCGCCTCGTGCCGCGGCTGGACCAGCGCGTTGAGGCGGCCGTGCGTCGCCCGGTACCGGGCCACGTGGTCCGCGAGCGTCTCCACCGGCGAAAGGCGGCCCGCGGCGACGGCTCGGGCGATGGCCCGGGCCGATGCGGCGGCACGGCCGCTCAAAAAAGATCCTCGACCGGGGCCGGCTTGGTCACGAGCCGACGGCACTCGCTCGCCCAGACGACGTCGCCGTCGAAGAGCACGCCCAGCACGAGCACACGGTCGCCCGGCTCGGCCCGGGGCTCGACCCGCGAGATCACCGACACCGTCCGGGGCTCGGCGGCCTCGACGGTGATCCGCGTCGACCAGTAGGGCCCCACCTGCCTGGTCCCGTCGAACGTCGCCAGGAGCACGGTGCCGTCGGCCGCCCGCTTCCTGGCCGACAGCCACATGCCGCCCAGGCGCGTCAGTTCCGCCCGCAGCTCGCCCTCGGCGTTGATCGTCGCGCACAGGCCGTCGAGGCGCGTTGCGGCCTCCGCGAAGTTCCGGCCGGAGTCGGTGGCGATCTTCTCGACGAGCACGAGCTGCTCGGCGGCCGCCGCCAGTTTCTTGTACCAGGCGACGAGCAGCCTGCGTCGCTCGGGCGCCTCCGGCTCCGCGGCGGCGACCGCCTCGAGCGCCGCGGCGGCCTCTGCCACGGCCGCTTCGAGGGCCGCGAGGTCGAGCGGCTCGGGCTCCGGCGGTGGCGGCGGCGCGGGGGCCGGCGGCGCGGGCTCCGCGAACAGATCGTCCGCCGGCCGCGGTGGGCTCACGGGCATCGGCGCGGGGGCCTCGGTGCCCTCCGCGACGGGGGCGACCACCGGCTCGCCGGCCGGCTTGTCGTTCTCCACGACCGGCTCCTCCGCGGGCTCGGCCGCCGTCTCCGCCGCGGGGCTTTCCCCGGCGGGAACCGGCAGGTTGTCGAGCGGCGATGCCGCCGCGACCGTGGGCCCCGACGGGGAGCGGGCGCCGCCCGGCTGGAACTTTTGTGGGAGCAGGAACGCCACCTGCTCCGGCAGCATCCGCGTCAGTTTGAAGGGGTCCTTCTGGAACCCCCAGATGAGGATGGCATACGTGATGGGAATCGCCATCAGGCCGCCGAGGACGATTCCCACGAGCTGGCCGAGCCCGCCCCCCTTCCCCCGCGGAGGCTTCACGCGGGCAGACGCCGCGGGCGCTGCCACGGCCGCGGCGGCACCGGCCACCGTGAGCAGGGCGCCGGCTGCATCCGGGTTCGCCGGGACGGCACCCGACTCGCTCGCACCGTCGAAACCCGACGCGTCGAAAGACGGCTGTTCGTCGGACGAAAAATCGTCGAGCGCGTTGTCGGGCGCGTCCGTGGCGTCCCAGTCCTCGGCCACGTCGTCGCCGGCCGGGTCGATCTCGCTCGGCGACACGATCCCGGAGAATCCCGTACCCACCTGCACGTGCGACGACCCCGCCGCGGGATCGGCCGTGCCGGCTGCCTCGTGCACGTCGTCCGCGGCGAGGCCGCCGAAGTCGGGGAGTGCTTCAGGGAAGGGGGCGGGCGCATCCTCCGCGGCCTCCGGAGCGATATCGCCTCCAGGCAGCGCGTCGGGCTCGTCGAGCCACGCCGACACGTCGACGTCCGAATCGCCGCCGGTGACACCCGAGGCGAACGGTCCGACCGCCGGACCGTCGTCGACGTCGCCGGAGGCATCGAACGAAAACGTGAAACCGTCCGCCGCAGGCTCACCCTGCGGGTCGTCGATGCCGGCCCACGGATCGGGTGCCGAATCGTCTTTGTCGTCGACCATGCCACTCCTCGCCCGGGCGGATGTTCACTCTGCCGTGAACCATCCGGATTCTACCACCGGCCGGGGGCGGGCGGAAAAGGGCCCGGCCCGTCGCCCTCGCGGGATCGTCAGAGCCCGTGGGCCTCGCCGTAGCGGCGCTGCAGGCTGGACACGAGCCAGCGTTCCGACGCCGGGCCGCCACACGCCTGTTCCACGAGCCGCTCCGACTCCACGAGGCGGCCGTGCGCGTGGACGTTTCGCCGCAGCCAATCGAGGAGCCCGGCGAATCTCCCGGCCGCCATGTCGCGGTCGAGCCGCGGCAGCGCCGCCTCGGCCGCGTACATCAACTGCGCCGCGAACAGGTTGCCGAGCGTGTACGTCGGGAAGTAGCCGACGAGCCCCGCGCTCCAGTGGATGTCCTGCAGCACCCCGTCGGCGGCCGTGGGGGGGCGGATGCCGAAGTCGCGTTCGAACCGCTCGTTCCACGCGTCCGGCAGGTCGGCGACGGCGAGCGAACCCTGCACGAGCGCCCGCTCGAGGTCGAACCGTAGCATCACGTGCAGGTTGTAGGTCACCTCGTCGGCCTCGACCCGGATGAACGACGGCCGCACGGCCAGCACCGCCCGCTGCACACCGCGGGTGGTCGCGCCAGCGAGCGGACCCGGAAACGCCTCCCGAGCGAGCGGGAAGCACCACTCCCAGAACGCGGCCGACCGGCCCACGAGGTTTTCCCAGAGCCGCGACTGCGACTCGTGAACCCCCAGCGACGCGGCCTCGCCGGGGGGCAGCCCGCGCCAGGCGGTCGGCAGCCCCTGCTCGTACAGTCCGTGCCCTGCCTCGTGGAGCACGCCGAACAGGGCCGTGGGCAGGAATCGCTCGTCCCAGCGCGTGGTGATCCGGCAGTCGTGCGGCCCCATGGTGGCGCAGAAGGGATGGGCCGTCGTGTCGAGCCTGCCGCGCGAAAAATCGAAGCCGATGCGGGCGGCCACCTCGCGCACGAACCGCTGCTGCGCCGCCTCGGGAAAGCTCCCGCGGAGGAGGGTGTCGTCGGGACGGCGCGGAGACCCGACGCAGGCCCGCACCAGGTCGACGAGCTGCCCACGCAGCGCGTCGAACCGAGCGGCGACGGCCGGCCACGAGGCCCCCGGCTCGTAGTCGTCCATGAGCGCGTCGTAGGGATCGCGGTCGGGGAGCTGGCAGGCCGCCTGCTCCCGCTTGAGGGCGAAGACCCGCTCGAGCCAGGGCCTGAGTTTCTCCCACGCCGACTCCGCCCGCGCCTCGCGCCAGGCCTGCTGGGCCTCGACGCACGTGCGCGCGAGTTCCTCGACCAGCCTGGCCGGCAGACGGGACTGCTTCTGGAAATCCCGGTTCAGCAGCCGGATCGTGCCGGCGACCTCCGCCGGACCGGAGCGGGCGAGCGGCCCGGCTGCGAGCCGCGCCAGCCGGTCGCCGTGGGCCGGATCGGTGCGGATGCCGTGGACGAGCGCTGCGACGGCGGCGGCCTGTTCGGCCCGGTAGCCGCCGGCCCGCGGCGGCAGGAGCGTCTGCTCGTCCCATCCCAAGAGCGCCTCGACCGATGCCAGCACCGCAGCCCGCCGCGCCTGGCCGCAGGCCTGGTCGAAGAGTTCCTCGGCGGTCACTGCCGCGGCTGTCGAGGTGGACATGCCGGCAGAGTATGCTGGCGAGGCCGAGGAGAGGCAATCGTCCATGCTCGACGCCCTCGTGGTCGCCCCTCATCCCGACGACGCCGAACTCGGCATGGGAGGCACGATCGCGCTCATGCTCGCCAGGGGTCTCAGGGTCGGCATCCTCGACCTCACCGACGGCGAGCCGACGCCGCTGGGATCCCCCGAGATCCGCGCCCGCGAGACCGCCGCGGCCACGGCGGCGCTCGGCATCCCGTGGCGCGAAAACCTGGGCCTGCCCAACCGCCGGCTCCAGGCCACGCTCGCGGCTCGCGGGCTGCTCGCCGGGGTGATCCGCCGCACGCGGCCCCGCTGGCTCTTCGCCCCCCACTGGGTCGATGCCCATCCCGACCACACCGCGGCCACGCGGCTCGTCGAAGCCGCACGCTTCTGGGCCAAACTCACCAAGTGCGACCTGCCTGGCGAGCCGTGGCATCCCGAGCGGATCTACCACTACGCCTGCGTCCACCTGAAGGGGATCCTCCGCCCGGCGTTCGTCGTCGACATTTCGTCGACGTGGGAGATCAAGGCGCGGAGCCTCGCCTGCTACGCCAGCCAGTTCCCCCAGACCGCCCCCCGGCCCACGGTGCTCGAGCGCGTGGCAGCCTCGGCAAGCTGGTGGGGCGGGCTGATCGGCACGACGCACGGCGAGCCGTTCACGGCCCGCGAGCCGATCGCGCTGCGGGGCTTCACCGACCTCTTCTGAACCGCCCGACTCGCCCGGATATCGGGGTCGAGCCGTCCGCGTTCCCGGACGGCTGGCCCGATCGCGGAGACTCGGGGGGCGATCGTGGGAAGGGTGCACGGCCACGCGGCCGACGGCCGATACCACCCTGGGGCAGGTCGTGGAAACCGCGCCCTCCCTCGTCCCCGAAGAGCCCCTCGATGCCAGCCCGCGACATCAACGTCATCGCCCTCGTCAAAGGTGGCGAGCGCTACGTCTTCCTGTACGACGACGACAGCCGGGCCGAGGCCCTCAAGACGCTGGGGCGGTACGCAGCCAACCCCGACCTGAGTTTTTCCTGGTACGACGCGGCGGTGCTCGGGCAGAAGGTGCGGCAGCACGCCCCGCAGGCCAACCGCCTGCGCAGCGTTCCTCCGGCCGACCGCACCGCCTGAGCCGCGGGACCCGAGCAGGGAACGCCGCCAGGGGACGTGAGCACCATGGCCGCCCGCCCGCCCGCTCCCGGCACGTTTGCGGCGGCGATCGAACGCTTCCTGCGGTTCATGGCCGCCGAACGCGGCGCCTCGCAGCTGACGCTCAAGAGCTACCGCGAGGACCTCCTCCAACTCGAGGAATTTCTCCGCTCCGCCGGCTGCCGCAGCCCCGGAGAGGCGTCGAGCACGGTCCTGCGCCGGTTCCAGGGCGGCCTCGGCGCCGCGGCCTACGCCCCCTCGACGGTGGCCCGCAAGCTGGCGAGTATCCGCAGCTTCTATGCGTTCGGCCAGCGGGAGGGCTGGGTGCGGGCCAACCCCGCCAAGCCACTCCGCGGCCCGCGGCGGCCGCGGAAGCTCCCCGGGTTCCTCACCGCCGAGGAGATCACCCGCCTGCTCGCGACGCCGAGCCCGGTGGACCCGGGCGGCCTCCGCGATCGGGCGATCCTGGAGCTCATGTACTCCTCGGGGGTGCGGGTCCGCGAACTGGTGACCCTCGACGACGGCGACCTCGACCTCGCCAACGGGACGATCCGCGTCCGCGGCAAGGGCCGCCGCGAACGGCTCGGCATCGTGGGCTCGCCCGCCCGGTCGGCGCTGCGGCTCTGGCTCGCCGCCCGCGCGAAGCCCTCCCGGACACGGGCGGGGCACGGCCAGCCGCTGTTCACCAACCGCCTCGGCGGCCGGCTCTCCGTGCGGGGCGTCGCCCGGCTCCTCGACAAGCACCTCGCCGCCGCGGGCCTCGGCGGTCGGGCGAGCCCCCACACCCTGCGCCACAGCTTCGCCACCCACCTCCTCGACGCCGGCGCCGACATCCGCAGCGTCCAGGAACTTCTCGGCCACAAGAGCCTGGTGACGACGCAGATCTACACGCACGTCACGACGACCCGCCTGCGCGACGCCTTCGACAAAGCCCACCCCCGCGCGCACTGACACCCTCTGATCGGAAGAGCGCCGCGTTCGAGTGGGCGGCCGAGGCCACCCGGATGTGGAGCCGCGAAGGTTCTGAGCGACTCCACGAGGGGTAGGCGCAGGGCCACCCAGTACCCCGGCCGCCGGCTTTAGCGACCAGCGAAGCCATGGATGGCGCAGCGCCAGTCGCTAGGAGTGAGCGCAGCCCGGAGGGCGCAGTGAACGTCCGGCGAGGG
>RGVT01000159.1 GCA_010027105.1 Planctomycetia bacterium | reverse complement strand
GACTTCGGCGGGCGGAACAGTCAACTTCCGTGAATTTTCCCCATTTGGCGACGGGGATTCGCCCTCCTGCGCTCCTTGCAGGAGATCCGCCAAGCCATCCGCCCCGGCGGCGTACGAAGCCGGAAGAGTGATCACGGCCAACGCCAAGGCCCCGAGTGCAAGCTCTGAATATCTCATGAACGTCCGCCTGCGTCGCAATTCCGTCGGTGCACGCTCTCCGGCCGGCTCTCTGACGACCTTATCAGCACCTGACGACCACATTCTCCTGTGCGAACCATCAAATGGCCCACGACTTCATCCGGCAAGGTCCACACATTCAAGGGTTTGAATCGAGCCATCAGTTCGCAGGAACCGCCAGCGTGTTCCATGGTGCCAAGTCAAGATCTTCATCGTCATCGGGCGCGTCGGCGTCGGTGACGCGATAACGATGCTTATGCAGCAGAGTTGCGACATCCCTTGCCATGGGCGACGAGACTTCGCAGATCACCACCGGGCGGGCGGTTTGAAGCACCTTCTCCGCACCGTGCAGAACCTCGAGTTCAGCTCCCTCGACGTCGATTTTCAGCACCGCGGGCCGAGGAAAAAAATCCATTGCCCAATCCAAGGGAATGCACAGGACCGTTTGAGACTCACTGTGGCCTCCGGCCTGACGAAAGCCGTAGCCCGCAAGATGATTCATGCTGCGGGAGCGAACAGACAGGAGAAATTCCCGAGGCTCAAGGTCTTTGCCACACGCGACGGGAACGACGGTCACGCGCGAGTTTCTTGGCGGTTGGAGGGCACAAGATTTCCGCATCATCGCGACGAGTTGGGTATCGGGTTCGAATGCTACGACGGCACCGGATTTTCCGCATCGAAACGCGCAGGCAAATGCAAAGAGCCCGGAGTTTGCACCCACATCCCACACAACGGTGCCGGGGTGTACGAAGCGCTCAGCGAGCGCGAACAAGGTTGGATCGACTGTGGAGATGTCTGGATGGAGATAGCGCAATCCGCATGAGGGCGAGACAATGATCGGCGTCGAGCCAAATTGGGCCGGCAAACGACGGCGAAAAGCCACGTTGCGGAGTGACTTTTCAGCGAAACTTCGGAGCATGTGCTTCAACAGTGCCTACAGCACTCAACTCGGCCGGCCGCAGATCGCCGCACAAGCATGCAGCGCAGGGCGCGCGCACTTCGTTCCGCTGAGTGGTGGTCTTCAGTGCGCGGACGGAGCGAATGCACCCCTTGGGGAGAAATATAGCGAGGCATAGCTACTCTTGGGGCATGACGACAGGGCAGATTTTGAAGTTTGGCCCGATCCTTGAACCGGACGCATTTCCCGACTTATCATGCGAGAGGTTGGGTCAAGCCATCGTTTTCTTCCAGGCACACTCGTGACCGGACGCACGTCGGCTATGCTTCGTGGTCGTCGCCTTGGCGCGGTCTTTTTGTTGCTCAGCACGGCCGTCACGGGCTCTCGTCCAGCGGCGGGACTCGACGTGACGGGCTACTCGGCCGCCGTCAACGACCGCTTCACGAGCGGGTTTCCCACGAACCCGGCGCCCAACACCAGCGGCAGTTTCGCGGGCGCAGGATACGACTGGTCGGGCGTTGGCTGGAGCACCACGACGTACGCCGCGTCGAGCTACAAGGGCCTGGCCCTGCTGAGCCCGCGGCATTTCCTCACCGCCCAGCACTACGAGAACGGTGGGCTGCTGACGCAGGGCGTGAGCATCCTCGGAGGCGACGGAAGCATCTTCAGCGGGACCAACTCCGGGATCTCGAACCTCGGCTTCGGCGTCGTGCTCACGAACGGCGGCGTCACCGCGCCGGACCTCGCCCTCGGCACGCTCGCGGCCCCGATCGCCACATCTACGAGCATGGCCCGCTACGCCGTGCTCGACCTCAACAGTTCCTCGGCGGCGCCGACGTACGGGAATTACGTCGGCCTCACCGCGCTCGCCTACGGCCGGGGCGACGTGACCAACGGCAGCCCGCGCACGGCTCCCGTGGTGATCAGCAATTCCGGCCTGGCGTCGAGCGATCCGACGTCGGGCGTTGTGATCACCGATCGCAGTGGAACGCCCAGCGTGCAACTCGTTGAGGGTGACTCCGGCAGCCCGTTGCTCGTCGGGTGGACGAATCCCGCTGGCGGCGCCGAACTCACGGTGATCGGGCTGAACAGCGGCGTGAGCGACCCCTACAACGTGATGAGCATGCTGGCCGTTCCGGGGGCCATGAACGCGGCGAACGCCGTGATGACCCCCGATGGATACGCCCTGCGCGTCCAAGGCAACATGAACGCCCTGTGGACGGGCTCGGCCGGCACGTCGATCTCGAGCGGCGGCAACTGGTCGGGCGGCGTGCGGACCGACCAGTACGTCGGCTTCCAGGCGGGCGGCTCGGTGCCGACGACGGTGACCATGAACGCCGCGGCGAACCTGCGCGGGATCTTTTTTAGCACCACCGCGGGGGCGGCGCAGGGGTTCACGTTTTCCGGATCCAACGCGCTCACGATCGGACGCGGCGGACTCACGAACTATGCGCCGCTGCGGCAGACCTTCACGGCGGGCCTCGTGCTCGGCGACCATCAATATTGGAACGTCGGCTCGGGCGGAGTCACCGCCGGCGCGATCAACACCAACGGCAAGCTGCTCGAAATCGCCGGCAGCGGGACGGCCCGGATCACGGGGGCCGTGTCGGGCACGGGCGGACTGGCGCTGTCCGGCCAGCGGCTGGAACTCACCGGCTCGAGCAGCTACACCGGCGGCACGTGGGTGCACTCCGGGGCCCTCGTCGTCGACGGCAACATCGCTTCCTCGAGCGGCGTGACGATCGATGCCGGGGCCGTGCTCGGGGGCTCCGGCCGCGTGGGGGCGATCACGGGCTCCGGAGCGGTGGGGCCGGGAAACAGCCCCGGGATCCTCACGGCGACGAACGTGAACCCCACGGGCGGCCTCGACTTCAGCTTCGAGTTCGCCAAGACGGGCGCGCCGATCTGGGGCACGGGCACGGCCAGCGGCAACGACGTGCTGCGACTCATCGATCCATCCGCCCCGTTCACGGCGGCGCTCGGGGCCGCAAATGAGATCGACGTGTACCTCGGCGTGACGTGCCTCGCCCTCGGCGACACGTTCCAGGGTGGATTCTTTACCAGTGCATCGGAGAACTTCCTCTCCACCATCCAAAACGCCTCGTTCACGTACTACGTGCTCGGCAATGGTCTCGGAAACGCGAAGAGCTACGCCGGCCAGGGCTACTACCTGCTCGATACGACCTTCTGGCCGACCTACGAGAGTGTGACCGTGTCGACCGTGAGCGTGGTGAGTGCGAACTTCACCGACGGCACCGTGACCAACGGCCGGGTGATGCAACTCGTGATCGTGCCCGAGCCGGCGGCGTTCGGCCTGGCCGCTCTTGGGGCAGCGCTGACGGCTGCTTTCCGACGGCGCACTATTTAGGACCAGGTTCAGCACGAGCGTCTGCGGGAACCGCACGAATTGCGGGAGATCGGTAGAATTCTCGAGGAATACAAAGAGGAAATCATGGCTGCTTGGGCAGCGGAGGAAGCGAAATATGGCGACGGTTCAGGCGAGAATTCGATAAGCTGACGGCCACGAATCGGTGCTGCCGGTTGTGGTGCCCGAGACAGAAGACATCCGTGAGTTTGCTCATCGGCTTCATGCGGTCGGACGCGAATGGCAGGGCGAGGCATTCGGCTGGCAGGCCGAATATGTGCCGCAGCGGGAAACGCCCCCGCTGCAATCCCGCCTCGCCTTTACGCCTGCCGAATTCTGCATCGGCGAAAGCGGCGTCTGGTTCTTTTCGCTCATGTGGGAGCACGGTAGCGACACCGCGCCCGTGGAATTTCTCGATGAGTCGGGAATTATCCGGTAGGTATCCTTGACGCAGGGAGATACCAAATGACGATCGAGCAGTTTCGGGCGGCGTTGCGGGTAGAGTCCTTTCGACCGTTCGTGACGCAATCACGGTGCTGACCCGATCAGCGGGAAATGGCGGCCGGGGACGCCGTGGATGAGGGTGTCGGCGGGGGCGTCGTGGAGGGCGGCGGAGTTGGCGGCCACCTTGCTCCGCGGGCCGATCGATGCGCCGGGGCCGACGGAGGCATGAAGGCCCATGAAAACGTCAGGGCCGATCGAGGCGGCGCCGCCGAGCGTGGCGTAGGGAGAGAGCACGGCGAAGTCGCCCGTGGCGGCGTCGTGGCCGAGGGACGAGTGGTAGTTCATGAGCGTGAATCGGCCGAGCCGCACTGCGTCGCTCGCGATCGAAAAAGGGCACAGGATCGAGCCAGAGCCGATCGTGGCCGAGGCGGCGACGATCGCCGTGGGGTGCACGAGCGTGAGGAACTCCGCCCCGCGCCGCTCGAGATCCTCGGCCACGCGCCGGCGCACGCCAGGGATGCCGATCGCAAGCAGGAAGGCGTCGCCGGGCTCGGGTGTGAAGGCGGCGGGATCGGCGAGGATCGGGGCGTCGAGCGCGTGGTGGCGAAGGGCGGACGGGTCGGCGGACAGAAATCCGGCGAACGTGCGGGCATGCTCAGGCCAGGCGTCGCGGGCCCAGTGCAGGACTTCGCGGCCAAACCCCCCGGCTCCCACGATCAGGATCCGCCGGACGGCGGCGGGGGGGGCGAAACGCTGGGCCAGGTCTGCGCGCACTCCGTTCCTCTGGGTGGCAACCGATCTTCCGGAAATTCCCGACAGCGAAATTCTACAACATTGTGCGCGTCAAGCGGTTGCGCCGGATGCAGGGCCGCCGGCGGGCCCGGGGCCCCGGAGCGCGACGTCGCGTGACAGGGCGAGGGCGACAGGCTCAGGCTCCGCCGGCGATCGTGAGCACCTGGCCCGTGATGAAGCCGGCGCGGGGGCTCGAGAGGAAGTCGATCGCGCCCACCACGTCGGCCGGCAGGCCCAAGCGGCCGAGCGGCGTGCGGCGCACGATCCGGGCCCGGTGTTCCTCGGGCAGCGAGGCCGAAAGGTCGGTGTCGAGGAAGCCGGGGGCGACGGCGTTGACCCGGATGCCCCGGGGGCCGAGTTCGCGGGCCAGGCTGCGGGCGAACCCCTCGAGGGCGGCCTTCGTGGCGGCGTAGACGGCGAGCCCGGGGCCCCCCTGCGCGGCCACCACCGACGATACGAGCGTGATCGACGGGCCCTCGGCCCCCACGAGCATCTGCCGCACCACCTCGCGCACGAGCACGATCGCCCCGCGCAGGTTGACCGCGAGCATGGCGTCGATCTCGGCGTCGGCCATCGTGGCGAGCACCCCCTCGTGGGCGACCGCCGCGTTCGCGATGCAGTGGTCGATCGAGCCGAACGCCGCCGCCACGCGCCCGACGAACGCCCGCACCGCCCCGGCGTCGGCGGCGTCGAGCAGTTCGGCGTGCAGCCGGCCGGGATGCGCCGCGCCGAGCCGCGCGAGGCTCTCCGAGCCCGAGCGGGAGAACGTGGCCACGCGGTCGCCCCGCCCGAGCAGCCGCTCGACCACGGCGAGCCCGAGCCCGCGCGAGCCACCGGAGACGAGGGACGTGGGCATGGAGGTGGGGTGCGCGTCGACGCTCAGCGGCGGGAGATCTTGCCGGCGGGGGTGGTGTCGAGCCGCTTCACGATGTCGAGCAGCCGCGGCACCGCCGCCGGCTCGAGCCGCTCGCGGCACAGCGCCAGCGCCGCGGCCCGCACGGCGTCGGGCGTGGTGGCGCGCGGAAGCGGCTGGTGGATCACGATCTGGGCCGCCACGAGCTCGCCCGTGATCGCGCTCGGCATGCCGTAGACCCGGGCGTCGGCGACGCCGGGCACCCCGCGCAGGATCTCCTCGACCCGCTTGGGATACACCTTGCCCCCGCCCACCACGATCACGTCGCTCCGCCGCCCCGTGAATTCGAACCGGCTCCCGCGGCGCTCGACGAGGTCGCCCGTGGCCACCTCGGCGGTGTCGCGCGAGAGCTGCACGAGCAGCTCGCCGTCGCGCCGCAGCGAGAGCCGCGCGCCCCCCGGCAGCGGCCGGCCGATCCACTCGGTCGGAAAGCCCGGCAGCCCGTCGGTGACGCGGAACACCTCGCCGAGCTCCGTGGTGGCGTACACCTGCCCGATCGTGGCCGCCGGAAACAGCGTCCGGGCCTGCTCGAGGAGCTGCGGGTCGGCCGCCTCGCCGCCGAGCGTGATCCGGTCGGGGCTCATCCGGGCCACGAGATCCCGGTCGCCCGAGGTGATCAGCCGGCGCAGGAGCGTGGGCGTGGCCGGCAGCATCGACACCTCCTCGTCGACGCAGGCCCGCGCCACCACGTCGGGGTCGCGCGAGGCGGGCACCACGACGCGGCCGGCGGTGAGCAGCGCCTGCAGCCACACCTGCAGGCCCGCCCAGCGGGTGGCGTCGTAGACCAGCAGCCAGCCGCGGCCGTGCCACTGCTCGGCCAGCCGGGCCGAGGCGAGGAGCGAATCCCAGGAATGGTCGAC